>DASXJO010000766.1:0-2423 GCA_036497385.1 Candidatus Angelobacter sp.
CGGGATTATGCTTCCGCAGGCAAGCAGTACGACACAATCGTGCTTGATCCGCCGGCCTTTGCCAAGTCAAAGAAGCACCTGGAATCGGCGATCCGAGGATATAAAGAGCTGAACCTGCGAGCACTGAAGATGTTGCGACCCGGCGGAGTGCTGGTTACCTGTTCTTGTTCGTTTGCCGTGAGCGAGCAGGACTTCCTAGACGTGCTCAATCAGTCGGCGCAGGACGCTCACCGCTCGGTGAGGATACTAGAGAAGCGTACCCAGGCCAAAGATCACCCAATCCTGCTGGGCATCCCAGAAACGTATTATTTGAAGTGTTTCATCCTTCTCGTGAGCTAGAATCGCCACACATTCACTCTAAGCTGTTGAAAATAAACCAAAAATATTTTCTTCTCAATACTTGACAGTAACACACTCATATTTTATTATCGCTCTGTACTAATACAGCATCAAATATCCCGTAAGCGGCATTCATAAAAAACCAACTCATTTGAAGGAGAAAAGACATGACAATCACTCGAATCGATCCTTTCCGCGAACTGGCAAGCTTTTTTGAGACCTTTACCGAGCCAACCGGAAAAGACCAGTTGACCGCAGGCAGCTTTGTTCCTCCGGTAGACGTTTATGAGGACGAGCAGAACCTGATGCTGAAGCTGGAAATTCCCGGCCTGAACGATGAAGACATCAACGTCAGCGTGGAAAACAACACTCTGACCGTCCAGGGCGAGCGCAAGTTTGAGAAGGAAGAGAAAGAAGAGAATTTCCATCGCATTGAGCGCCGGTACGGCTCGTTTGTCCGCACCTTTAAGCTCCCGAACACCGTGGACGCTGAGAAGGTGGAAGCCAGCTATGAGAAAGGCATTTTGAAGATCACCATGGCGAAGCGGGCGGAAGCCAAGCCACGGCAGATCAAAGTTGGAATCGGCCAGAAGACCCTCCAGGGGTAAGCGGCATGAGGAAATCCATGTTCCGCTAAATTGACGGTCGTAACGGGAGATGGATTGCACATCTCCCGTTTGTTTTTTGGGCCACGCGGAAACGTGCGAGCGGTAAAGGAACAAAACAAGATCAACTACAGAAACACTTGGCAAAGACAGACGATCTAATACATTGAGCCGCCAAGCGAAATTCTGAGCGAGGCGAATGATCTCGTTCAACAAAGTTTAGGAGCACATCATGGCAATTCGTTGGGACAAATTCACAATCAAAGCGCAGGAAGCAATCCAGCAGGCAAATGAGCTGGCGGGGCAGAACGGCAATCCGGAAATGTTGCCACTGCATTTGCTGGCGGGGTTGTTGCAGGATAATGAAGGCATCGTTGCGCCTGTGTTGGCCAAGCTGGGAGTGAATCCGTCAGCGCTTCAGAGCCAGGTGATGGAGAGAATTGACCGGCTGCCTAAGGTTTCCGGCGCGGCGGCACAGCCGCATCTGTCCCCAGCCATGTCGAAATTGCTGGACCAGGCATTCAAGGAAGCCGACACCTTCAAAGATGAATATGTCTCCACCGAGCACCTGCTTCTGGCGATGACGGCAGATAAAGACAAAGCCAATGAAGCGCGCCAGCTTTTGAGCGGCGCCGGCGCGGAGCACGATGCGATTTTGAAGGCGCTGACCTCCGTGCGCGGATCCCAGCGCGTGACCGATCAAAATCCTGAAGGCAAGTACCAGGCGCTCTCCCGCTACGCGAAGGATCTTACGGAACTGGCGCGGAAGGGCAAGCTGGATCCGGTGATTGGCCGTGACGAGGAAATCCGCCGTGTAGTTCAGGTGCTCTCGCGCAGGACAAAAAACAATCCGGTGCTGATCGGCGAGCCCGGTGTCGGTAAGACGGCGATTGTGGAAGGACTGGCGCAGCGCATCATCTCTGGCGATGTTCCGGAGATCCTGAAGAATAAGCGTGTGGTAGGACTTGACCTGGGGTCGATGCTGGCCGGGGCAAAGTATCGCGGTGAGTTTGAAGATCGCCTGAAAGCCGTGTTGAAGGAAATTGAAGACTCCAACGGGCAGATCGTTCTCTTCATTGATGAGCTGCATACGTTGGTGGGAGCAGGCGCATCAGAGGGCGCAATTGACGCCAGCAACATGCTTAAGCCGGCGTTGGCTCGCGGTGAGCTGCGGGCGATTGGCGCAACCACGCTGAATGAATATCGGAAATACATTGAAAAAGATGCGGCGCTGGAACGGCGTTTCCAGCCGGTGTTTGTGGGCGAGCCCAACGTGGAAGACACGATTTCCATTCTGCGCGGGCTGAAAGAAAAGTACGAAGTGCACCACGGCGTAAGGATTAAAGACTCGGCCATTGTCTCGGCGGCAACATTATCGAACCGCTACATTACTGATCGTTTTCTGCCGGATAAGGCCATCGACCTGATTGATGAGGCGGCATCATCGCTGCGTATCCAGATCGATTCCATGCCGACGGA
>DASXJO010000767.1:0-1679 GCA_036497385.1 Candidatus Angelobacter sp.
GGCGTCGCCTTTCCGTGCTCTGCCGCTTTTTCGGCAGGTTTGTCGGCGATATTGAGTGGAGTCCATACCGGGCCTGGAGCTACGCAATTCACCCGGATCTTCTTTTCGACCAGATTCTGCGCCAGCGACTTGGTGAAAGCATGGATCGCGCCTTTGGTAGACGAATAATCAAGCAGCTGTTTGCTGCCTTGCAGGCCGGTGACGGAGCCGGTATTCACGATTGCATTGCCGGGTTTCAGGTGAGGCAGTGCGGCCTTCGCCATGTGAAAGTAGCCGAATATGTTGGTCCGGAAAGTGTTTTCCCATTGCTCTTCACTTAGGTCTTCAATCGATTCCTGGTGCTGCTGAAAAGCTGCGTTGTTCACCAAAATGTCGAGGCGTCCCAATTCTTCGACGGTTTGTTCCACGGCCTGCCGACAGAACTCAGGACCTTTGACGTCGCCCGGAATCAGCACACAGCGACGACCTTCAGCTTCAACTGCTCTGGCGGTTTCCTGCGCGTCTCTCTCTTCTTCCGGAAGGAAAACTATGGCAACATCGGCCCCTTCGCGCGCATAAAGCACGGCGACGGCTCGGCCAATTCCGGAATCGCCGCCGGTGATCAAAGCAACTTTGTCCAGAAGCTTGTCTGCTCCCTGATACAGTGGGGCTTTATATTTTGGACGGGGCTCCACGTCGGCTTCAATCCCGGGATGAGACTGGTGCTGTTTGGGAAATGGCGGCTTCGGCTCTTTCTGCTGGGCCTTGCCTTTGGTTGTAAATGCCATCAGCTTGCCTTTGGATTCTGGTTTCGATGCTTTTTTCTGTTCGGTGGGCCGACGCGCCATAATCCTCTCCTCATTTAGGACTTGTAAGTCTTGGGTTACGATGTCAATCAAAAAGATGAAGATTTCGCGCCGGAGGATGGTGGGGTGAAGAGTAACTTTGCGCAGCTCGGCTTCGCGCTTTACTCACGTTTTTGCATACCAGATCTTCATTTCCTGGGGCGCAACTCAATCCCGCTCTGACGCTTCTCACTTATCAGGGAGGAACAATGGCAACCAAGAAACGTTCTAGTTCGAAAAAGAAATCCAGCGGTCGCAAGTACGGCAAAGCTGCCGGCAAGTCAGTGAAGAACGCCATGCATCGAAGGAAAAAGGGCACACTCAAATCGGGCAAAGGTGGCAAAGGCGGTACGGTGAAGAGCCGCAAACAGGCTATCGCCATAGGGCTGTCAGAGGCGCGCGAAAAAGGCGCCAAGGTGCCAAAAAAGAAGTAGCCGCCCAGCAAGCAAGGCGCCCACAGGTCCAGAACTAAAAAAAGGCGAAGCTCCCGAAGGCTTCGCCTTATTTTAAATAGTTCTCTTCCAGCGTTACACCATCAGCGTCACACCAACTCTCTCACTTTGTCGGCAATCTGCGTGGCAATTATTTTCTTGGTATTGGGCTCGCCCCGCACCAGCGACTCCGTGAATTTTGTTGCCTGCTCAAATGTGACCTTGGCCGGCATGGGAGCTTCAAAGGGATCCACCACGGCCTCAATAAGCACGGGCCCCCTGCTATTGGAACTCAGTGCCCTATCCAGAATCGCGCCGCATTCTTTGGGATCGTCAATACGGAAGCCGACAGCGCCGCACGCCTCCGCAAATTTCACGAAGTCGATGGGAGCAAGATCCACGCCGAATTCCGGATTGCCGAGAA
>DASXJO010000768.1:0-15138 GCA_036497385.1 Candidatus Angelobacter sp.
GGCCCAGCTGCATCTTGCGCTGGTGATGGCCATTGACGCGAAGTTGCTGGTGCTGGACGAGCCCACTCTGGGTCTTGATCTTCTCTATCGCAAACAGTTTTATGACTCGCTGCTGAATGATTACTTTGATCGCAACCGCACTATCGTCGTCACCACGCATCAGGTGGAAGAGCTTCAGCACGTCCTTACCGATCTTATGTTTATTGATCGCGGCCGCATCGTGCTCGATTCCAGCATGGAAGAGATCGAATCCCGCTATGTGGAATTAGAGGTATATCCGGGGCAAGTCGCGGCGGCCCGCGCTCTCAAGCCGATCTGCGAGCGTGAAGTACTCGGCCGTAACATCCTGCTTTTTGATCGTGTCGATCGTCAGCAACTCGCCGCTCTGGGCAATGTGCGTACACCCAGCATCGCTGATCTGTTCGTCGCCGTGGTGGGCAATCACGCAGCCGAAGCACAAGGAGCTACCGTATGAATACCCCGTCCAATGCCATCAACGGGTCTTCGCTCGGTTCGCAAGGCATCGCGCCCGCCGTCTTCTCCGTCACTCGGCCCTTTTACTGGTCGGTCCGTCGCGAACTCTGGGAAAACCGCTTAATTTATATCGCGCCGCTTACAGCCGCTGTCATATTTCTGTTCGGCTTTGCGATCAACATGATCAATCTGCGCCATCGTATGCACGGCGTATGGCCGGCCGATACGGCGCAATTCCTTGATGTGCTCCCAATGCCACACGAAATCTCCGGACCCCTAATCATGGGCGTCGCTCTTGTCGTGGGAATCTTCTATTCGCTTGACGCCCTCTACGGAGAGCGCCGTGATCGCAGCATACTATTCTGGAAGTCCCTGCCGGTTTCCGACCTCACGGCTGTGCTTTCGAAGGCAAGCATTCCGCTCATATTTATCCCGCTGCTCTCCCTGGTAATCACCATTGCGACGCAGTTGATTATGCTGCTGCTGGCCAGTGCAGTATTGCTGGGAAGCGGCGCGAATATCGCGTCCCTATGGACACAAGACCCCTTGTTTCACGCGTCATTGGTGCTCTTTTATCACATCATTACGGTTCATGGTCTCTGGTATGCCCCCATCTATGGATGGCTGCTGCTGGTTTCTGCCGCTTCGCCGCGTGCGCCATTTGTGTGGGCCGTCTTGCCGCCCTTTGTGATTTGCGGAGTTGAGCAGATTGCCTTCAAATCTACGCATTTCCTCACCATGCTGGAGGAGCGCTTCATCGGACCGCCCGATTCCGGGATGACAATGGCCGCAGGCGCGTCTGTGGATCCGATGCACCTTATTCCGCACCATTTTTTCAGCCAGCCGGGCCTTTGGATCGGACTGGCCATAGCTGCGGTCTTCCTTGCCATAGCAGTGCGGTTGCGCCGATATCGTGGGCCGATCTGATTGCGCACGCTTGTTCCATCGACCGCTAAGGGGAAACGGAGCACAGCAGTAATGACGGAACGGACGAAAAAATCGTCGCTGAGTCTGATGGCCAGGGTCGCCGGTACTCTTTATCTCCTCACCATGCTTACGGGGATTTTCGCCGAGGGGTTTGTTAGCGGCCGCCTTGTTGTAAGCGGCGACGCAGCGGCTACGGCGGCCAATATCCTTGCACACAAGGGCTTGTTTCAGTTGGGCTTCGCAGTTTACCTCATTGAAATGGCGTGCCAGACCGCAATGACAGCTCTCTTCTACCGCCTGCTTAAGCCCGCTGGCAGGAGCGTCTCCCTGGTGGCTGCGTATCTGGGCCTCACCGGTTGCGTCATCAAGACTCTTAGCCGCCTCTTTTTTATCACACCATTATTCATCCTGGGAGGCGCACACTACTTGAGTGTGTTCAGCACGCAACAATTGCAGGCTCTGGCGCTCCTCTTTCTCAAGGTGAATGACCACGGGGCCGGGATCGCTCTGGTATTTTTCGGATTCTACGCACTCCTCACGGGCTACCTCATGATCAGGTCAACTTTTCTGCCTCGGATTCTTGGCGTGTTATCTGTGCTTGGAGGTTTGGGTTGGCTGAGCTTCTTGTATCCACCGCTTGGATACCGTCTGTTCCCTTATATTGCAGCTTTCGGCCTTTTGGGAGCCTTATCGCTGATCGTGTGGCTCCTCGTGAAGGGCGTGAACGAACAACGATGGAGCGAGCAAGCCGAGGCAACGTCCGTATAGAGATGAAAACTTCTGCCACCTCATTGCGCGGCACTAAAGGGTTCTTCTCCGTCATCCTTTCGTTGCACCGGACTGTGGCACCTCCGATCCGGGCTGTCCAGGTAGCTCAACCAGCCCGAACGTGAAAGGTCTCGGGCGGCGTAGATGCTCGGCTGGGGTTTTGCCGGCGGTCGTAGCGGATTTCATGTAGTCCTCCTCAGCAACTTAGCACCCTACAATATTCCCGCTGCTCATTCGTCTACACGGGTAGAGGAATGTCGTGGCGAGCGTAGATCAAATGGCACTCGAACAGGACCAGCGGATTTCCGAAGTGGTGAAGCGGGAAGGCTCCCGGCTGCGCAACTTCATCCGCCGGCGCGTGGCTGATCCGCGCGACGCCGAAGACGTCCTGCAGGATGTTTTTTACAAACTAGTGGAAGCCAATCGCCTGCTGATGCCAATTGACCACGTTACCGGCTGGCTCTTTCGCGTAGCGCGCAATCGCATCACCGATCTCTTTCGCAAAAAGCAGCCAGAGAACTTCAGCGATACAGCATTGCTGGATGACGAAGGCGAGACGTTGCAGATTGAAGATCTGTTGCCCTCACCCGATGCCGGGCCGGAAGCGCTTTATCTGCGCAATTTGCTTCTGGATGAGCTTGAGCTTGCGCTCGACGAACTGCCTGAAGACCAGCGTGAAGTGTTCGTCGCGCATGAAGTGGAAGGGCATAGCTTTAAAGAGCTGGCTGCCGAAACCGGCGTCAGCGTGAATACGCTGCTCTCGCGTAAACGGTTTGCGGTGCTTCATCTGCGCGAACGCTTACAGACAATTTATGAGGAATTCGCGAAATCATAATTTACGAAACATGAGGGACTGAACATGAACCGAAGAAAGAAGAAACTGTTTTGGATAGCTCCATTAGCGATTTTGGGACTAGCCCTATTTGTCTTCATCGGCGGCGAAATAGTGATGCGCCTGTGGAACTGGCTTTTGCCGGGCTTGTTCGGCTGGCATCAGATTACCTTCTGGCAAGGGCTTGGAATTCTGGCGCTCTGCCGGATCCTCTTTGGTGGATTTGGAGCTCACCGTTCTGGCCGTCCCAATGTTCGCCGTCGCATACAAGAGCGTATGGCTGAACGCTATGCAAGCATGACGCCGGAAGAGCGCGAACGGGCGCGGCAAACCTGGCGCGGACGCTGCGGCTTTGGTCCGACTACCGGCGAGAGCACAGGACCAGGACAATGACACGCTCAGGTGCTCATCAGTTGCGAGCGCGATCACTCACCCCATCACCAGGCCTTCAATGTCATGCTTCTGGGTGATTGGCTCCAGTTTGTCTACCACTCGGCATACCAGCCGGTCGCGAACTGCTTGAGGCAATGTGGCATAGAAATCTTCCGTCACCATCATGTCATGCAGAGCAGCGTGCCCTGCACCGGGTGCGTCAACTCCCAGCACCAGCACTGGTCGCGCAATGGGTGAAGCGTGGGCTGTTCCCCGATGCACCGTTAATGCCGTGCGGCATGAGACATCCCCCATTTGGGGGAATTTGCGGACGCCCCGCTCCTCAAAACGCTGCCACAGTGCCGGGTCGGGAAACATCTCTGCTTTCCATTCACGGCCATCATCCCACTGGGTGCCCGGAGCAATTTCAAAGGGTCCCATGTCTTGAGTCACGTCCACGCCGGTCAGGTTGAACGCAAGTGAGGTAATTCTGCGGTCCTGGTAGGAATCCGGCGGAGAGGGAAAATCACGATGCCAAGGCTGGATCTTTGCCCCCTGGAACGGAGTATCAAACCCAATTTCCACGATCTGGTACTCCGGGCCCAGCACCCCTTCAGCCATCGCTTGGATCCAGGGATGAGTCACCAGATCCGCAAAGCCCTTGATTGCCTGTGGATGCACTTCCACATACCAACGCCGAGGTCCCCGCCCCACAGCGCCGCCGGGACGCTGTATCGCTTCCCAGAAAGCAGTCATCATGTCTTCTCTGAGCTGCTCCACCCACTCGCGGGAAAATGCTGATTTTTTTGCGACAATCCCGTCATGGTAGAGGACGTCAATATCGTGGCTTACATCAGGCGAAGTTGGAAGTATTGCTCTTGTTGCCATAAGTGGTTAGATGCCAAGCCAAAGTTGCCGGACATATTCTGAATTGCGGATGAAGGCAGCTGGAGCAACTGGAACTCCTCTTCCAGTCTTTATTTCGGCCATCCATATTCGCGGAACCGAAAAAGGCGTACCATTCACGTGTCTCCAACTCGGCACTTATAGGGTTTTTTAACTTAAAGTTTTTCGATTTTCGGATGGAGGCTGCAATGGCACTTGTCTCAGGTAGGTCCAGCACGCGGTTGATGATTATTATCGCTTTGCTTGTGTCAACGGCCACGGCACAACGTGGTACCGGCTCCTCAGGTTCAACAGGCGCGGCTTCCCGCAGCACTCCGTCCACCAGAACACCTGGCGCCCCGGACACAAGTACAAAGCCAATTTTTGTGTATGGCAAGGTCATGTTGCAGAGCGGCGGAACGCTGCCTGAACCGGTCCCGATTGAGCGCGTCTGCAATGGGACGGTCCGGCGTGAAGGTTATGCCGACACAAAAGGGCAGTTTGAGTTCCAGTTGGGCTTGAATCTTACGTTTCAGGACGCCAGCGAAAATGATAGCCGCATCGCTCCCACTTCACAGTCGCGATCCGGTAACAGCCTCAAGCCTCTTGACCTGAACGGCTGTGAGTTGCGCGCGGTGCTGGCAGGCTACCAATCCAGCGTGGTGAGCCTGAGGAACATGGGCGGCGATACATGGCAGTATGAAGTGGGCACTATCTTTCTTAATCGGATTGGAAATGCCCCGGGAACCACCATCAGTGTAACCAGCATGGCGGCGCCCAAGGATGCCATGCGCGCCTATGAAAAGGCGAATAAGATCAAGGCGGAAAAGCCGGCCGAAGCGGAAAAAGAGCTTACCAAAGCCGTGAAAATCTATCCTCAATTCGCCGCCGCATGGACCTTGCTGGGCGATCTTCATCGCGAACACAATGACTTCAATACTGCCCGTGCAGACTACGCACAGGCCATCGCGGCTGACCCGCAGTTTGTAAATCCCAGCTATGGCCTGGCCATGATGGCGTCACAGGAAAAGAAATGGGAGGACGCAATCCGCTTAACCGAACAGGTGATCAAGCTGAATTCCGCCGCGTATCCGCTGGCATATTTTTTGAATGCCGCGGCCAATTACAATTCGCAGAAATTTGCGCCCGCGGAAGAGAGCGCGAAAAGGTTCAAGTCCCTGGATACACAACACAGCCATCCTGAAGTCTGCATATTGCTGAGCTATCTTTATTCCGGCCGGCAGGATTACACCGCCGCTGCCCGCGAAATTCGTGAGTACCTTGTCCTCGCGCCCAACTCGCCCGACGCCGAATCGCTCAAGAATGACGCCAAGCGCTTTGAGGATTTAAGCGTCTCCGCTAAGAGTGACTAGCCGCGATTACTTGGCTGGCTGTTTCGAAGGCAACGGAGCGTTCTCACGAAACCTGAGCAACATTGGCGGCGTGAACTTTTCTCCCGGCCTGAGCTGGCCGGTGTTCTCATCCACTTTGCTCCAGCCCACGTTAGCCGTCGCGTAAAACCATCCATCCACTTCTACGGCGTGTGTGGGATCGAGCTGCCCAATCTGGTGGATCACCTGATCGCCGGTGATCTCGGTCTGCGCCGGGTTCATGAGAAACCGCAGAATTCGATCAGGCTCCGTGCCGTTCTGTATGCCGATGAGCGAGTCGCCGTTGCTATAAAGTCCATCCAGCCCCACCACCGCAACATTTTCCGGATGCGGCAGGTATTTTAGTTTTGCCGACACATTTGGAGCGGCCCCGGCTGCCGGCAGATCGATCACCGCGATGCCCATGGTGTAATCAGCTACAAAGAGCCGCTTGCCGTCATGCGCCAGCACCGGAGTCTGCGGCGAGAAAAGTCCGTCGGCAATTTTTTCCAGCTTTGCTGTCTGCAAATCTCCATGCAGCCGATACACGCCCCCGCCAATGCTGTCCGTTACATAAACCGTGCCTTGCTCGGTAACGCACATATCGCCTAGCACCGCGGGGCCGGTGGTTCCGGGATCAAAACGGTGCAGGACCTTGCCGCTCGTCGGATCAATCTCCATCAGCACGGCTTTGCCTTGCTCTTCTTTGGGAATGCCGCTGAATCCCGGCATGGCGGAAGCAGTCACCCACAAGACTTTCCGTTTGGGATCGGCAGAAATGGCCAGCGTGGGCCAACGTTTGGCTTCTGCCGGCAACGGCAGTTCTTGCATGGTGCATTGCCGGCTGCCCGCCTTGGCCAGTGAAACTCGATAGATGGTGTGGTGCTGAATGCTGGAAACATAAAGGCTGCCTGGCGATTTCGTATCCGCGCCCTTTAGATACGCGATGTCCTCAGGCATGGTGTCGTCTTGCGGCAATTCGCAGATGAACTCGGCGTTGCTAATGGGCAGGCTGCGTTCCTTCATCAGCTCGGTGATCTTTGTCCCGGTTCCAGCGGCCATCAATGCCTTCAGATCTTCATCCCTCGAAGGATCGAAGCTGAGGCCGGTGCCAACGTACTTTTCAATCCACCGCAACGCCTCGTCTTTATGGCCGAGGCGCGCTTCGATAGTCGCCACGCTCAGCATGTAACGTGGCGTTGGCGCGGGCAGTTCACGTCCGATTTCCGTTAATACGGCCCGCGCCATCGGCCAATCTTTCTGCTTCGCGGCTTCACTCAGCTTCTGGAAAAGCTCGCGATAGCGCGTTTTGTCGATAGCGTAACTGCTTGTGCAGACAGCCAGTATCAACACAGAGAAGAAAGTGACCGTCAGCCTGTGAGCGCTTAGCTTCATCACGTCTTTGGACTCGCACCTTAACCCACCGTTAGCAACCACTCGCCCCACGATTCCCACTTTTGGCATTGAGCTACTCAGGATTTCCATGCTCAAGCCAACGCCGCGCAAGGAGTGTCTCTGCTGGTTTTGGCATTCCGCATGCACTTATATCCAGCGACTCTCCCCTGGAATCCAAAAAATAGAGAGTATGTGTGTTATGAAGAAAGTCTGCTTCGTTTGTCCTCTTCTGTTGTTCGCCATCACGGCGTTTGCCCAAAACAACTTTGTTTATACCAACGATAATTTTTCTCCCAACACCGTTTCCGTTTTCAAGGTAAGTCCCAGCAACGGAGCGCTTACGCTCATTCCCGGATCGCCCTTTCTTACCGGTGGGGACGGCGGCGCCCGCGACGTTGGCCCTCAAACTGTTACATCCGCGACTCTTGGTACAAAAAGCTTTCTCTATGCAGCCAACGCAGGCAGCGGCACTATCAGCGCTTTCGCCATTGACCCCAGGACAGGAAATCTCTCTGCTGTCCCGGGCTCTCCTTTTACCGTTGCGGCGGCAAATTCCGGTAATACGCTCTCCCTGGGCGCGAGCCCGGACGGCCACTTTCTGTTTGAGGTGGATGAGAGTTCAACGTTGATCCACACTTTCAACATCTCTTCCGCGGGCACGCTCACAGAAGCCGCTGGTTCGCCGCTCGATAGCGGCGCGTTTCCTGAAGGCGTGAAAGTCACCGCCAATGGAAAGTTCCTTCTGGTTGGCCTGAAGTCGACGGATGCGGTGGGCGTTTATACAATTGATGCCAACGGAGGTCTCACACCGGTCTTTGGTTCGCCCTTTCTTACCAACGGCGCAGCGGCGGCGGTGGACAGCAATTGCGCGAGCAACCGCGTGTTTGTTGCCAGCGCTGGTTCTGATCTGGTCGATGCTTTCGTTATGGCGGCGGATGGCAGCTTGACGCCGGTTGCCGGCTCTCCATTTCCCAGCGGCGGCACCAGCACCATCAATGCGCTTACACTCACGCCCAGCAGCCAGGACCTGCTGACCAGCAACGTATTCAATTCCGCAGTGTCATCGCTGGCTGTGGGACAGGATGGTTCGCTCCAACCGGTGCCGGGATCGCCCTTTGCCGCCACAGACTGGGTAGGTTCAATTGCCACCACTCGCAGCGGCAAATTCGTTTATACCTCACTCATCGCCCAAGGAGCGGTGGATGGATGGATGATCATGAGTGATGGAACGCTGCGGCCTGTGCCGGGACGTCCTTTTGCTACGGGATCGGGTGGCGCAGGCGTGCAGGCGCTGACTACTTTCCCTGCGCCTTCCTGCTCTGCCACACAGTAACGTCTCGATTCGCGTAACTTCGTCAAAGGACCCGGGCCGCCATGCCGGGTCCTTTTTTTTGCCACTGAAGTTCACCAATATGACTTGGTTGCGATAATTTCCACGTGTCTTTCAATCTGCTTCTGGTTTTTTCCTGCAATGCGCTTTACCATCGCCAATAGTGTCCGCTTCAGAGCACAAATCGCTAGATAACGATAAAGACCGTCTCGTCTCGGCCGTGCAGGCGGAGGACGATGCGTCGTATGAACTCAAGCTGCGTCCGCGTTATTTGCGCGAGTTCATCGGACAGAAAAAGGTAAAAGAAAATCTGGCGGTCGCCGTGGAAGCAGCGAAGTCTCGCGGTGAAGCGCTGGACCACGTTCTCTTATATGGTCCGCCCGGGCTGGGCAAAACCACGCTGGCCACAATCATCGCCAATGAAATGGGCGTGGCTTATCAGCAGAGCGCCGGGCCGGCCATACAGATCAAGGGCGACCTAACGGCGATCCTCACGAACCTGCGTGACCGCCAGGTGTTGTTTCTTGATGAAGTCCACCGCTTGCAGCCTGCGCTGGAAGAAATTCTTTATTCCGCGCTGGAAGACTACAAACTCGACATCATTATCGGCCAGGGACCTTCAGCCCGGACGCACACCATTGACGTGAGTCCGTTTACTTTTGTGGCGGCAACGACTCGGGCTGGGATGCTGTCATCGCCATTGCGGTCGCGCTTTGGCATCTTGTTGCGGCTGGAGTTCTATACCGATGAAGAGCTGAAGTACATTGTGGAGCGTTCGGCGGAAATTCTTGGCGTGTCTATTGATTCCGAAGGAGCCGCTGAGCTTGCCGGCCGTGCCCGTGGTACACCGCGCATCGCCAACCGGCTGCTGCGCCGCGTGCGCGACTTTGCCCAGGTGCGCGGGCAAGGACGAATCGACAAAACCACTGCGCAGGCGGCGCTGGAAATGCTGGAAGTGGACAAGCACGGCTTTGACGAAGTGGATCGGCGACTCCTGCTGACGATTATCCAGAAATATAACGGCGGCCCTGTTGGCCTGAGCACGCTGGCAGCGGCGCTGGCGGAAGAACAGGACGCGCTGGAAGAAATCTACGAGCCGTTCCTGATTCAAATCGGCTTTCTCGATCGCACTCCGCGCGGCCGCGTTGCCACACGAATGGCCTACGATCACTTTGGTATTAAGTATGGCCGCCAGCCTGATCTTTTCTAGCGTCTGGTCAAAGCGGCGTAGGTGTTAACCTTTCTTAAGCATGTAAGTCTAAGAGTCGGAACCTTTACTGCTCATCCCAGGTACACATTCACGTGGCAAAACGGCGACACTTCAGGAACATCATCACAGTACTGGGGATGATGTTTGTGGCGGCGTCGCCCTGGTGTGTCCCGAAAATGTATGCGCAGCACAAAGGTCCCAGCCTGCCTCCGCCGAACCTGAAATCTGAAATCAGCTCGCTCACCATCCCTCGTCTAGCCTCCGCTCCCAAGTTAGATGACTTTGAAGGCATGGAGCCGGTTACTGAGCTAGCGCGAAAGATGTTGAAGATCGATAGATTCACCCAGCAGGAGCCGCGCGACGGCGCGACAGCAAGCGAGCCCACGCAAGCTTTCCTCGGGTATACCGCCAAGAATTTTTACGCAGTGTTCTTGTGTTCCGACAAGGAGCCGAAAAAGATTCGCGCGCGCATGCTGCGCCGCGAGCTGATTGACGACGATGATCAGGTTGGCTTGTGGTTGGACACGTTCCATGACCAGCGCCATGCCTACTTCTTTTATTCAAACCCGTACGGTATCCAGCAAGATGGATTATTTGCAGAAAGCGGCGGCCCAGACAATTCATTCGACACCGTCTGGCACACCACCGGCAAGCTCACCGGCAATGGCTACATGGTGATGATTGAGATTCCATTCAAGTCGCTGCGATTCCGGCAGCAATCATCATCTCTCAGCTGGGGCGTGATCCTGATACGCGTGATTCCGCGCAACTCTGAGCACTCATTCTTTCCGCCCAACAGCAACCACATCCAGGGCATGTTGACCAAGGAAGGAACCATTGACGGACTGCAGGAAATTTCACCCAGCCACAATATTCAGTTCATTCCGTACACTTCAGTCGGCGCGTTCCGCGCGCTGGACGAGCGCGATCCCGCGGCAGACAGATTTACCGGCAAGCACGTGGAGCCCAAAGCGGGGCTGGATTCCAAAATGGTAATCAAAGACAGCCTGGTGCTGGACGCCACGGTCAATCCTGATTTTGGCCAGATTGAATCCGACGATCCGCAGGTTACGGTGAACCAGCGCTTTGAGGTTTTCTTTCCGGAGAAGCGGCCATTCTTCCAGGAGAACTCCAACTTCTTCCAAACGCCGTTGAACCTGGTGTTCACGCGGCGCATTGTCGATCCACTGTATGGCGTACGCCTGACCGGCAAAGAAGGCCCGTGGGCGGTGGGCGCCATGCTGGCCGATGATCGCTCACCGGGGAGGAGCGTGATTGGCACTGACCCGCTTGCCGGAGCCAGCGCTTACTTTGGCGTGCTGCGCGTGAATCGCGAACTGGGAAAAAACAACAGCATTGGTTTTATCTATACGGACCGCGAGCTGCACACCAATCCCAATTCGTTTTGCACTGCCCTGCGCTGTGTGGTGGGCTTTAACCGCATTGGCGGCGTGGATACGCAGATCAGGATCAACCAGAACTGGCACTTCAATGCCCAGGCCGTGACCAGCGAAACCAAGTTCAATGATGGCTCGCATGAATCAGGCCCGGCATACCATGCGTTGATAGAGCGCAGTTCACGCGCCTGGGAATATAACACTCAGTTCGACGACATTTCCGCAGGCTTTGATTCTGAGACCGGCTTTGTCAATCGCACGGACGTGCGCCGAGTAGGCACTTTCCTTGGCCGAACGTTTCACCCGGAAGGCAAGCTGCTCACGGCCCATGGTCTGCGCATTTTTGAGCAAAGCTTGTGGGACCACAATGGCACGCGCCTGGGTCACCTTATTAATCCCATGTATGAGTGGGACTTTCCGGGCAACAGCGCTTTTTCTGTGTTCACGGTGTGGGAACATGAGCAGCTGCGTCCGCAGGACTTTTCAACGCTGACGGCAAACCGGGACTACGCCCATCTTGTGGGCGGCGCGCAGATCAACACGCAATATTACAAATGGCTCAACCTGAGCATGGAGATGGATTGGGGCACGGCGACTAATTTTGTCCCGCGGACAGGGCCACCGGTGCTGGGCTACCAGAACACGGCTTTTGCGCGCGCCGTTGTCCGGCCTACGAAGGGGCTCACCATTGAAAACACTTACCTGATGACGCGGCTGCTGGACCAGAACACGAACCTGAATATTTTCAATAACCACATCATGCGGTCCAAGTGGAATTACCAGTTCACCAAAGAATTTTCACTGCGCTTGATTGGCCAGTACAACACCACGATTGCAAATCCGTTCCTGACCACGCTGCAAAATACAAAGGGCTTCAATGGCGACGTTTTATTCACCTATCTGCTGACGCCCGGCACAGCGATTTACGCCGGTTACAACAGCGACCTGCAAAACCTGGATGACCGGCTGCTGCGCGTCTGCGCCGGCCAACCTTGCGCTCCAGGACAAGGTTTTGATGGCCTGCTGCGCACGCGCAACAACTTTATCAATGACGGCCGGCAGATATTTATCAAGCTGTCATATTTGTTCAGGTATTAACTTCGAATCGGACTATGCCGTTTTTTGGGCAAACAGACCAGAAAAATATTGCCGGTTGCGATAAAACACAATCGCCCACAGAATTGTGACGATGATCGCCATGGGTATGCCCTTCAGATCCATCAGTAAATGGTAGAGAAGGATATTCACGATCACGGGGCCAAGAAGCGTAAGCCCCAGCGGAACATATCTGCCTATCAGCAAAAGCGCGCCACCCACCACCTGAACTGCGGCCACAAAGTAGATGTAATGCGATTGCATCAATACCGTAATGTACTGGCCTGAAAGCCCCATAGGCATCGGCCCCATTGGGATGAAATGCAGGAAACCATTCAGCCCAAACACAAAGAAAATCAGGCCGAGTAAAATTCGAGCAATCAAAGCGGTAATTCTCATTTACTTATCCTTTTCACATTGCATATAGCTTCATAGCGCGACCTCAGCAGAATCTGCGTGTGAATCGCGCCATTCTTGTAACTTCTGCCCAGGACCCTTGATGCCTTTAAATTTTGGGATGAGTCTACACGCCCACATCAGTCTTGGCTAGAAGAACGGCGATCCTGGGAATGCGCTGTTGCCTTCATTCCTGCTCCAGATGAACATCGGTGCGGCGAAAGATTCAGTTTATTTTGCGCCAAAGCACGTATAGCTTTACCAAACTTGAGTCTTTTCACGCATGGCCGCCAACAACTCTCCTTGTGGTTCAGTGTTTCTGTAAGTGGCATTCAGCTTGCTCTTACCAGAAATAGAAGGACACGCTGAGCTTAGATAAGGTTTTTGCGGCAGCTCCTTATGAATGCAAGTCGGCGTTGGGCTGCCGGCAAGGAGGATGTGATGGCGAAATTGATTGAGTTTTACATTCCCGCAAATTTTCAGTTGTCCAACAAACAGTGGACGCCGGAAGAGCTGCGCGGCAAGATCATCAACTTCCCGGCCGGCACTGCCCGCAAGTCGGCATAGCGTTTCTGGCTGGGCTGCTCTCCGCTGCGTTTTTACGCAACCCGGTAAGCGGCCCAGCCAAATTTGCTCTAAATGGATCACGCCTCGCGTTCTTTCCCAGCGTTCGCCAGGTATTCCGTGAGCTGATCCCAAGTTCGGGTAAAGCCCTGCTCCATACTCTTGAACCCCTATACAACGTTTTTGCGTTCTTCCGCTGTGTCATTGATGGCAATGGACGGACCGTCAGGCTGGCCTTCTCGCCTTGCGCGGCGATGCTCAGAAGCTCGAGCGACCATGTCGGGCTCATGGGGTGCCGCTTCGGGTTCCTTGCTCATCCGTAAAGGAGACAACGCTGACCAGTTTCTCTGGAGGGACAATTTCGCGACACACCCACTTGCCCCACCATTCCTGGCCGGTCAGGCAGCTTCATGGAATAAAAGAAAAGTTCCGCCCGGGCGAAGTTCCAGTTTGGCTTACATGCGTCGGCATTCCTTTCGGTCCCCACCAGTGGTCCTCGGTAAGCGCCTTCCACACAATTCTTGCGCGCGCGTATTCCGGATTGTTCTTGCCATCAAAGGTTTCAAGGCCTGTGTGCGTGACCTTCAGTTTTGTGTTTGCACCCTCGGGAGTCAATTCAAAGGTCACAAATGAAATGCCATGATTGCACTTAGGGCGGGAAGCTGGCGTAACACGTCGTAAGACCGATTGCTTCAAGCATAAAGTCGCCTCATCGACGCCATCTCCGGAAAGACACCGCGTTGACTTCCAAAGTTCCAGAAGAGAGCAGGAAATAATCCTGTGCCGAACTGATTTGGTTGCAGTAGAATCAGGGTGTAAGACGTGCTATACGAGAATACTACATAGGGTTGTACACGGGACATGGAAACTGCGGCAAGAATCTCTCACACATCGGCGCTGATCCTGCAAACCATCCGGTCAGGCTATGTTTACGGTTTTGACATCATGGACGTTACCGGCCTGCCAAGCGGAACAATCTATCCTGCATTGCGACGGCTGGAAAAGGAATCGCTGGTAAGCGGCGACTGGGAAGACAGCAAGATCGCGCTGCGCCAGGACCGCCCGGCCCGCCGCTATTACAAACTGACACGCCAGGGCAAAGATGCGCTCATGAACGCCGTGGAGCGCTATCCGCTTCTGGCCAAGTTGGCCCCGGAAGAGAAAGTAACACGGCGATAGCGAGGAGAATGTGTGAAGTCCCATCCTCAAATCCGATTCCTGATCTGGCAATGTAAGTTTCTGCTGCGTACCGCAAGCCTGCTGGTCCCGAAAGCGGAGCGGACCGCGTGGTACCAGGAGTGGTTTGGGGAGATATGGCACTGGCTGCATTTTCTGGCGGAATCCGGCCGCCTCAATTCGCACACCGCCATGGAACTTACGCGGCATTGCTGGGGCGCGTTTCCCGATGCAGCGTTTCACCGCTTTGATCATAAAAAAGTAACGCGCGTGCTTGATGAAGAGCCGCGATCAGCTCGCTTCTGCCTGAGCGCAATCCTGGTAGCCGTTCTCGGCCTCATTCTGGTTACAGGGCTGGCTCCCACCATCCGGTCTGGATTCAAGCCGCTTCCGTTCCCGCAGCCTGACCGCCTGGCTTACCTCTCTTTGCACGGAACTTTCACGAAATACGATGAGCAAAATCTGTTTCGTCAAGCCGCAAAATGGGCGAAGAGCAGCAAAACAGCGGACATGGTCGCCGCGTACTCCTGGCATCCGGTCTCTCTCAAGTTTGCGCATGACCGGATCAACGATTTCAGCGCTCGCGTTTCGCCCAACTTTTTTGATTTGTTGGGCAACAAGGCTGCGCTAGGCAGGCTTTTTGCTCCAGCAGATGAAGCGAGTTGTGAGGGATGCGTGGTGATTACGCATCGCTTATGGGAATCTCAACTCGGCTCAGATCGCAACGTGGTGGGCAAGTCGATCTTTGTGGATGGCCGCCCGGGCGTTGTGATTGGTGTGCTTCCGGAGAGCTTTGTATTTACCTTCCCTGAAGTCTCTGTCTGGATGCTGCCCAGTTGGGGCACGGCCACCAACAATTTTGCTGATCGTACCGGCGCGGTCCTGCGCATGGATCCGCATGTGTCTCTTTCGCAGGCCCAGGAAGAGTTTCGGCGCTTCGCCAAGCT
>DASXJO010000769.1:0-1521 GCA_036497385.1 Candidatus Angelobacter sp.
AAAGTAAGAGCGCGCGCAAACGGCGGCGTCTCCTCAACAATCGGCAGCACTTCTGATGGCAGCTTGACGATGTGGTGCTGGGACAGGAAATCTTTCAGCCCACCCAGCGTATCGCGGAAGGTCTGCAAGAGCTTATCTGGCGCGGGATGATCTTTTTCCAGCTCCGCCAGAATCTCTCGCGGCGTCTTGTTGGGATCGAGTTTCGCCGCCGTCTCTTTGAACGCCTGTTGGTTCAAGCGCAAATTGGCCATGCCGATTTCAAGTAAACGCGGAAGCGGAATGTCCACGTCCTCGTCGTAGAGCAGCTTCTTGCTGTAATTGTCCGCGCCAATGCGGAAATCACCATGCGCTTGCGGCTTGAGTTCCTTCTCCATCCATTGGCCATAACCCTTCAGCTCGTCCATCACTTTCTGGTTTGCGGTCTGGAATTGTGCAAGCAGCGCCTGATCTTTTACGTCCTTGAAGGCTTCAGGAACGTCTTTCTGGAAAAAACTGATCAGACCCGGGATTTGCTCCAGCGCAACATCTACATATATCGGCGGAGGATTTTTCAGGTTCTGCCGTGCCGCCTGGAATACGGCAGGCACCTGCTTTTCCCGCGCGATTAGAGATTTCAGGCGCTCTGCCGGAGGCGCAAATGTCCGCGCCATAATAAGAAAGATAGAGTTGGTGACGCCGGAAGAATATACATCGGGATTTTTTTCCCACGGGCGAATGCTTTCCAACGACAGCAGACGCGCATTGATATCATCCAGCACCAGCGTGTGGTCAACCCGCGTCGCGGCTGAGAGCTGCAGCGGATCGATCTTGCCAATCACCTTTTGGAAGTTCTTGAGCGTCGTGACCTGCTGGTCCAGCGAGGCCTTGGAATAATCTTCCAACTGCGTGTCGTACTGATGAAATCCGGCTGCTGTGCCCGCTGACGGATTGAATTTGAAATAGTACTTATCAAAATACTGGTCTGCGAGAGAGTTAAACACTTTATCATTATTGGCGGAATCGGAAGCCGGCATGGCATGGTGCTGGGCCTGCACGGCTAAACCTGCCAACAGTACGAATATGAACGCTATGAATTTCACGAGGATCTCCTGCAATCTCTGAATTACTTAGACCTGCGGCAAGCCGCGCTGTGAGCGCGACCTACTTCTGCTTGTAAACCGTGCCGCCTTTCATCACCATCACCGGATCTTGCAGCAGGGTTACATCTTTGAGCGGATCACCATTTACGGCAATGATGTCGGCAAAGTTTCCATTCTCAATTGAGCCTATCTTCGACCATCCCAGCAGATCTGCGGCATTTACGGTGGCTGTCTGGATGGCTTGGAGCGGCGTCATTCCAATTTGTACATACACCGCAAACTCATGCGCGTTCAAACCGTGCGGATAGACTGCGGCATCGGTGCCGAATGCGATCTTTACGCCGGCGTTAAATGCCTTTTTGATGTTCTGGCGGCTCACGGCGGTAACTTCTTTCATCTTGGTGGCGTACATTGCCGGCAACCCGATCTTCGCGGCATTTTC
>DASXJO010000770.1:0-5736 GCA_036497385.1 Candidatus Angelobacter sp.
TATACAAGGCCCATGAGTGAGCGGCGCATCAAACGGTCCCCAATCAAAGATGTGGCCAGCATGGTTCGCTCGCTGCACTACGTATCTCACGCGGTGCTCTTCAATCATGTTCCGGGGATTGTTACCACGCAGGATGCTGACTGGCGTCTGGAGAGGTGGGCCAAAGCCTGGTACCAATGGGTAAGCGCACTGTTCCTCCGCGGATATTTTGAAACAGCTGGCGCAGCCGGCTGTCTGCCGCGAACGCAACCAGAGATAAAGGCCCTGCTGGATGCATACACGCTGGAGAAAGGGCTGAACGAGGTCGAGTACGAACTTCAGCATCGGCCGGATTGGGTACGCATCCCGCTTCACGGGATTCTGGAACACCTGCAATGATATTTCCGCGATCAGCCGGCATACTGCTGCATCCCACATCCTTGCCCGGCGAGTATGGAATCGGCGAACTGGGAACGGAAGCATTGCGGTTTTGTTCTTACTTGCATGATTCTGGAATAAAAATCTGGCAGGTGCTGCCGCTAAATCCCACCGGATACGGCGATTCACCTTATCAATCTTTGTCGGCGTTCGCTGGAAATCCGCTGTTGATCAGTCTGGAAGTGCTGCTGGCACAAGGTTGGCTGAATCACGAGACACTGCAATCACTACCGGGCTTTCCAGAAGGCCGCGTGGATTTTAGCGTGCTAATTCCATGGAAGTTCAACTTACTGCGAAAAGCGGCTTCCAGCTTTTTCGCATCCGCGACATCCGAGGTCAAAGCTGAATTTGAAAAGTTCGTCCAGCAAAACAAGCGATGGCTGGATGACTATGCGCTTTTCATGGCTGCCAAAGATGCGCACCAGGGAAAAGTATGGACGGAATGGCCCCCGGATCTGGCTGCGCGCGATCACTCGGCTATAAAGACTTGGAAAGAAAAGCTTGCATCCGAAATTGCTGCTTATAAATTCTGGCAATTTGAGTTTTTTCGCCAATGGAATGTGATTAGAGAGGATTGCGCGCGTCGTGGGATTCGCATTATGGGGGATATTCCCATCTATGCCGCGCATGACAGCGCCGACGTGTGGGCCAACCGTGAAATGTTCTGGCTCGACGAAAACGGAAATCCCATGAAAGTTTCAGGCGTGCCGCCGGATTACTTCAGCGCCACCGGGCAGCTTTGGGGAAATCCCTTGTACCGCTGGGACGTGATCAAGAAGGACGGCTATCGCTGGTGGATTGAACGCATGCGCGCGTCTCTCAGGATGTTTGATATGGTCCGGCTCGACCATTTTCGCGGCTTTGAAGCCTATTGGGAAATCCCGGCAGGTGAGCCGACAGCCATGCATGGCAAGTGGGTCAAAGGTCCCGGCGCTGAACTTTTTCAGGCTTTAACGGATGCCCTTGGGCCGCTGCCGATTGTCGCCGAGAACCTGGGCGTGATCACGCCGGAAGTGGAGGCCATCCGCAAGCAATTTGGTTATCCGGGGATGGCGATTCTGCAATTCGCTTTTAGCACCGATCCGCAGGCGCCCACTTTTCGTCCACACAATTATGAGCAGCAACTTGTAGCTTATACCGGCGGGCATGACAATGACACTATGTTTGGATGGTGGCGTTCCGGCGTGGCCCAAAGCACGCGTACCCAGGATGACGTAAAAAAAGAATACGGCGACGCACAGAATTATTTCGGAGTGGGTGCAGCCCAATTCCACCAGGAAGTAAATTGGATATTTATTCGCGAAGTCATGAAGTCCGTTGCGAACACCGTTCTTTTTCCTATGCAGGATGTTCTTGGTCTAGGCAGTGAAGCGCGCATGAATACACCGGGAACTCTTGGCGGCAACTGGACCTGGAGGCTTACCGCCGACAGCCTTCGCGAGGCGGATCAGTGTCGATTGAAACTATTCACTGAGATTTACGATCGCTAAGGACTATCCCGCTCACAATTTCCAATCCCATTCACGATACTCGAGCTTATGATCTTTTCCTTCGACCAGGACGGCTGCGGCATAGCCTTTGGCGGCAGGAATGTTGTACATGCTCCATCGCGCTGCTTCTTCAGACGAGGTTTCGACTCGCAACAGGCTAGGCTCAACTCCCGCCCCAAACGCCACTTCAAAGCTATCCAATGGGAGCGATAAACCTTGTCCCACCGCTTTGATATACGCTTCCTTTCTTGTCCAGCAACTAAAAAACGCTGCAGGACGTTCCATTTGCGGCATTGCCCGCAACCTGGATACTTCACCCGGAGCAAAGAAGCGCTGCGCTATTTCATCACTGGTGAACTCATGATTGATAAATTCAATGTCAACACCGATACAGGCATTGCTCACCACGCCGAGCAGCGCGCGATCACGGGAATGCGACAGGTTAAATTTCAATCCAGACTCGTTCAATCCACCTGCAAGCTCGGGCTTTCCGTTTGCAGCATAGGTAAAAATGATTTTATGTGGCGCGACATTCTGGTACCCGGCGAGAATCGATCGCAAAGCAGCCCGAGCTGCAATGAAGCGGATCCTATCCCGGTCAAAATAAAAGCGGTCGGCCCGCTGATTTTCATCTGGCGAGAGAATATCCCGATATCGCTCAGACTGATCTTTGGGCAAGGCAATATCGAATTCCCAGACGTGAACCGTGCCTGAAGAAATCTTCTGCTGCCCAACGGCACTTAGATCCATGTTCAGATTTCCTGTCGTATGAAGCGAAAATGGTCGCCTGATCGAAACTGTACCAGAGTAGCGAGTAAACGTAGCAAGCTCGCAGGGATTGTTGCGCCTAGATAAGCAGGGAATTAAAGCATCATGGCCTCAGCCATGGTCCATTTGGGTGTTCCTCCGGGCCGGCTTGCAACGAGTGCGCCAATGCGGTTCGCGAATTCTGCAGTTCGCGCAACTGTCCATCCAGAGCTAATTCCATGGATAAGAGCTGCGGAGAAAGCGTCACCCGCCCCGATTGTGTCAGCCACTTTCACCGAAAACCCAGGCGCTTCCAGATATTCATTGTCCATCAAGAGTGCGCAGCCTTTTGGCCCTAACGTAATGCACACGGCACTAAGCTGGAAGGTGCGAAGGCAGTTTCGGCAGAACTGCTCAAGTGAGCCGCCCTGCAGTCCGCTGATTTGCCGCAGAACGGGAATCTCCTGCTCATTTAATTTGAGGACGTGAGCGTGCCGGGCAAGAGCCTGGACCAGTTCAGGGGTAAAGCAATCGACCCGAAGATTTACATCGTAAAAATATCTGGCGGTCGGGGCAGCCGCCATCAATTTCAGAAGGAGGTTATGGGCGGGAGCACTCGTTTGTTGCAAAGTGCCAAAGTAAATCCAATCAGGGGCAGGATTGAACAACGCATCAAATTCCGCCTGTCCAAGAGCAGGGAAGTCATATGCCGTTGGCCGATGAATTACATACTGCGGCAATTCCAGTGAATCCAGAGCGACGGTGACAGTTCCAGTGGGGTAATTGGATACCCGGCGGACGAACCGGGTTGATAGTCCTAAGTCTGCCATCTGTTCCAGTGCCTGGCTCCCGCGCTGATCATTGCCAACGGCGCTGACAAAGCAGACTTCGTGTCCTAAATTGTGCGCGTGCCAGGCGAAGTTGAAAGGCGCGCCTCCCAAATGCTCTGTGGAGGGAAGAATATCCCAGAGCACCTCGCCGAAGGAGACGATTTTCATCCAGAAAGCATACTAGACCATCTTCAGCAGGCGTTCACGGCGCTCTTCCCAATCGTCGCTGGAGAAAATGTGTGGCCCAACCTCAATCAGGCGGGGCAGCATCTTGAACACGGAAACCGGCGTCCAGGGACGGCCGCTACGAGTATGCAAACCGCGTTTATTTAGTTCCGATGCTACCAGAGTAATGGAATAATCCTGGACGATTAAATCCATCATTTGTACCAGCACTGTTCGCTCTTGCGGATCTTCTTCCAGGCGGCTGCAATCAGAAGCCACCCGCAGGCCGTAAGGGATCTCTTCCACGATGATCGGCTGCTCTGTCTCGTCGCCCGCAATCTCACGGCGCCATTCCATAGCCACCAATTTCCAACCCGCCTCCGTTTTCTGGCGGACATACTCCAAATCGACTGAACCCGTTACCACTTCACGAATGCGCTCCACCTTTGCCATAGGATTCTCCTGAAAAGTTTGGGATGAAATGCTGCAATTCTCGCTTTGCCGAAATCCAGAGTTTTACATATTGCGTCTGAGCAAATCGAATGCCACATGGGGAAGCGAGCCCAAATGGCGTGCTCGACGGTACTTAGACGAACACCAGAGCCGAACGTGAGGAAGCGGGTGTGATCATTTTCGGGATAGCGCGTGCGAAAGTGAACAGTGCAATCCAACCCAGATGTGCAAAGAAGCGCACAGATGGACGTTTTCCCAAGTCAACCAGGACTGCAGTGGGCCTCCCGATGGCTGCGAAAAAAACGCCGAGAGAATGCTGCCTAGGATCAGGGCTGCTGGAAAGATGCCATCGAGAATGGGCCAGGCACCGGGCTGAAGATGATCGTGGCGTTGGTGCGATCAAAGAATACCGATCTAAAAGGAGCTGCGGGAAGCAATCCGTCCTGCCGGTCGGATGGTTTTTGGAGATCGTTGCGCAGGACTACGACCTGGGTTTCCGGCAGGTGAGCGCCGGCAATAAATAGATCGTGCAGGAGAATGGTGGAAGCCGTGTGATTCGCAATGTTGGTGGCAACCTGCATCAGGCAGTTGGATTTTCCGCATGACCGTTCCGGAGCAGCAGCAATGCGGTCCTGAAAAATCAAAAACTGCGAGATGCCAGAGTCGAGCGCAAGCTTCCAGCTTCCGCTGGGAGAAGCTTCAGATCCAACTTTGATGAGCAACCGTGACTCATTGATTTCCACTGGAACACGCAACCCCGCGGGCACTTGCGCGGACTCAGGGAAAGGATAAAGTTCCAGCGTGTGATGCTCGTAATCGAGACGGAAAGAGAACTGGAGTAGAAAATTCATGCCCAGCACGCCGCGAATTTTATGGTCCAAAGCCGTGAGCTGCGGGAGCGGCACCGCTAACGCTTCCTGGTTTGAAACGGATGCAGGGCCTACCCGAAACGTCTGGAAATAATAACGAGACACATCTGTCGCACTGGCAAGGCTGGCGAACTTGAGCCGGTCCTTGGGCTGCAATCCCAGCTCGGTGGCGAGTTGCGGATCAATCAAAGTGGTATTGGTGCCGGTATCAATCAGGAAATCAAACGGTCCGCGATCATTAATGGAAACACTCACGGCCATCAGATAACCGGCAATGGTGCGGACGCGAAGATGAGTATTGGTGTCGGATTGGGGATGCGGCGCGGCGAACGCAAATGCGCCACAGCAAGAGAACAACAGAATGAGTGCGAAATGTTTTGCGCTACGAGCCATTCGTCTTCCTTTGAACCGTGCAAGCGGCTCGAGGGAAGCCGTAAGAGAGCTATCGTGAGCGCGATTGAGTTCGTGAGGAAGATGACTTTGGGTCGCAGCACTTGTGGGAATGGTGGCGGGAAATGAAATCAGATCAGCTTAAGTCGCGGATTCTTAGCTCAGGACAAGGTTGATGAAGTGGATTATTCCCATCAAATATTGGTGTTTCGAGCACGAATCGTTCTGAGGGCAGGTAAGGCACACCGCGTGTTGACCACTCTGATTACGTTACTTTGCGACAACAGCTACACGGCACGTTTGTCACCGTTGAGGTGATGGCCGTCACTGCGCGTCTCGCCTGCTCTGGAGTTCCCCGTAACCCAACGCTGTAAC
>DASXJO010000771.1:0-7223 GCA_036497385.1 Candidatus Angelobacter sp.
GCTCAGCGTCACATCACCCAACACCACCGCCACTGCCTCCGGCGTCTTTCGCACCTGCTCTTCAAACAACTCATGCACACTGCCTGCACCCGGCAGCTCTCTCTCCGTCTGGTTCCACTCATACAGAACCTGTCGCCTCTCTGCCTCTGGTAGCATCGCCAGACTATCCACCGCCTGCTCGGCACCGGCCTCCACCATACCTTCCATAAGGCTGCCGTAGTACCCGGCATAACGCTCCACGGTTTCCCGGTCAAATAATGCCGTCGCATATTCCAGTCCACCGACAATGCACCCGCCTGATTCCTGCAGCGACAATGTCAGGTCAAACTTTGACACCATGTGCGCCGACGATTCCAACGGCTCTATCTGCAATCCCGACAGCTCAGGCCTGCCCATCGGGGCATCCTGCCAGGCAAATACCACCTGGAACAACGGGCTGTGCCCCAGACTGCGAGCCGGCTGCACGATCTCTACTACTTGTTCGAATGGAATATCCTGATGTTGCTGTGCGGCAATTGCCTGCTTCTTCACCCGCTCCAGCACTTCTCTTACCGTCGGCTTGCCTGACATATCTGCGCGGATCACCAGCGTGTTCACAAAGAAACCGATCAGCTTCTCGATCTCTACTTGCCCACGATTGGCCGTCGGCGTCCCGATCACCACGTCCTGCTGCCCAGAAAGCCGCGACAGCATTACCATCCAGCCCGCCAGCAGCGTCATATATGGTGTGGCCCCATATCGCGCGCTCAGCTCTTTTAATTTTGTCGCCAATTTTTCATTCAACAGCAGTGGAAGCGCCGCTCCTGCATAATCCTGCTGCTCCGGACGCGGATGGTCCGCCGGCACCTCCAACAACTCCGGCGCTCCCGCAAGGTTCTTTCTCCAGTACTCCGCCTGCCGGGCCAGAAGCTCCCCTTCCATCCATCTCCTCTGCCACGCCGCGTAATCGGCGTACTGCACCGGCAACTCCGGCAGCGGGTCTTTCTCTCCACGCACGAACGCTCCGTACAAGGCGCTCAACTCGTTGAACAGCACTCCCATCGACCAGCCATCCGACACGATGTGGTGCATCGTGACCAGCAGCGCATGTTTTTCTTCTCCCAGCCGGATCAGCCGTCCCCGAACCAGCGGCCCCTTCTCAAGATCAAATCCTTCGCGAGTTTCCTCTGCAATCAAGCGCTCAAGTTCACCCTTCACACCACCCTGCTGTCGCAGATCATGCTCCAGCAGATGGAAACGGCTCTCCTCTAATGGGGCGATTCGTTGCTGTGGCTCCCCATTTACCATTGCAAATCTTGTGCGCAACGCTTCGTGCCGCTCCATCAGCCGATTCAGTGCCTGCTGCAATGCTTCTTTATCCAACATCCCACGCAGCCGGATACGAAGAGTAATGTGATAGGCTTCGCTTACTCCCTCCATCTGTGCCAGGAACCACAGCCGCTGCTGCGCAAACGACAGTGGTATACGTTCATCACGTTTTGCCCGCGTGATCGCCGGTAATTGGCTCTGCCGCGCACTCTCTACTTCACGCACAAAATCGCTCAGTACCGGCCAGTTAAAGAGATCATTGATTCCGACTTCTATTCCCAGCACCTGACGCAACCGTGCTATCATCTGCACGGCCAGCAGCGAACGGCCGCCCAAATCAAAAAAATCATCCTGACGCCCTACTCGCTCTACCTGCAACACCTCCGCCCACATCTCTGCTATCGCAATCTCAATCTCCCCTTGCGGAGCTTCATACACCCGTGCCTCATAGGCGTCTCCCTCAAGCGCAGGCAACGCCTTCCGATCCGCCTTTCCATCCGCTGTGAGCGGAAGTTTCTCAACAGGTACATAAGCTGCCGGAATCATGTACTCGGGTAAGCTTTCCGCTAAATGTCTGCGTAGATCTTCCGGTCTTAAGTCTCCATTCTTCACCGTGTAATAAGCGATCAGCCGAATTCCGCCTTCAGCCACGTCTCGCGCCACCACTACTGCATCCTTCACTCCCGCAAATTGTTCCAGCCGCACCTCAATCTTTCCTAAATCTACCCGCAACCCGCGGACCTTCACCTGCAACTCGCTCCGGCCTGCAAAGTCAATCGTTCCATCTTCTTTCCATGCACCCAAAGCACCCGTCCGGCATATCCATGCCCCTGCTGCCTTGGCATCCTCTATATATGGGTCAGGCACGAACGTTTCGCCATATGCTCCTGATCTTGTGACGCAGATCTCCCCTATTACCCCCAACGGTACCGGCAATGATTCCTTGTCCAGGATGTACACTCGCGTGCCATGCATCGCTTCCTGTGTCTTCCCCACTTGGTCCTCGAACAATTCACTCAGAACCATTGCACTCTGATGGTCTTTCTTTATCCGGCTCCACTCATAGACGAGCTGGCATCGTTCTGCTTCCGTCAGGATCGGCACAACATCCATCACCTGACCCTCGCCGCCGGCTACCATCCCTTCCAGCAGCCTGCGGTAATAGCCCAGATAGCGTTCGACTGTTTTCCGCTCATAGAGCGACACGGCATAAAGCAACAGGCCCGCGATGCTGTTCCCCGATTCCTGCAGGGTCAGCGTCATATCGAATTTCGACACGTGGAATCTGGATTCCAGCGCATCCGCCTCCAGTTCTTTCAGCTTCAGTTTGCTTTTAGGGACGTTCTGCCAGGCAAACATCACCTGAAACAGCGGGCTATGGGCCGAATTGCGCACCGGTTGCACAATCTCCACTACCTGCTCGAATGGAATGTCCTGATGCTGCTGCGCTGCCACCGCTTGTTTCTTCACCCGCTCCAGGAGGTCTCCCACGGTAGGCCTGCCTGACACATCCACACGCAACACCAGCGTGTTCACAAAGAAGCCGATCAGGTTTTCAATTTCGAGCTGGCCGCGATTGGCCGTCGGTGTCCCAACCACAACATCCTGTTGGCCTGATAACCTCGACAGCAAAACCACCCAGCCGGCCAGCAAAGTCATATACAGACTTGTCCCATGACTCGCACTCAATTCCTTCAACTCTGTGGTCAGCTTTTCACTCAATACCAGCGGCAACGCGTCCCCGGTAAAGTCCTGCTGCACCGGACGTGGATGATCAGCGGGCACCTCCAGCAGTTCCGGCACTTCCGCCAAATTCTTTTTCCAGTACTCTACCTGCTGCGCCAGAATCTCCCCTTGTATCCATTTCCGCTGCCACAGGGCATAATCGGCATACTGAACCTCCAACTCCGGCAAAGGATCTTTTTCTCCTCGCACAAAGGCGCCATACAAAACGTTTAATTCACTAATCAAAATGCCTATTGACCACGCGTCTGAAACGATGTGGTGCATGGTCACCAGCAGCACATACTCTTCGTCTTTCTGCTGAACCAGACGTCCGCGAATTATAGGCCCAGTTTCCAGATCGAACCTTGTGCGGGCTTCCAACTCAGCCAGACGCTCTAACTCGCCATTGGCATCGCGGTGCTGGCGCAAATCATGGTTCACAAATTGGAATGGGCTATCTTTTGTGGCTGTAATTCGTTGCTGTGGCCTGCCATCTACCATTACAAAAGTTGTGCGTAATGCTTCATGCCGTTCTATCAATCGATCCAGCACTTGCCGGAGCGCTGCGATATTCAACTTTCCCCTTAACCGTAAACCGAATGCGACGTTATAAGCTTCGTTCCCCCCTTCCATCTGCGAGAGAAACCATAATCGCTGCTGCGAAAATGACAGCGGCACTAGCTCCCCGCGCTCTCCCCGCGTAATCTTAGGAAGCGACACGTCCCTGGTCTTCAGCTTCATGGACTTTGCCATCCGCAGCAATTGCTCCCGTTTGCGCGGCGTCAATTGTGTTTTGATCGAATCCATTCTTAAGCCCTCTGACTCACCAATAATTCTGTTATCTCGCCTACGACTCTTCCATCTGTTTCAGCACATTTGCCAGGTCAGCTGAATCAAACATTTCAAGCTGCACATCCACGATCCGCTCTGCGAATGAGGACAGCACGGGCCGCGCGAAAAGATCGCTGATCCCTACTTCCACTTCCAACATTTTCCGCAACCGCGCTATCACTCGCACCGCCAGCAGCGAGTGCCCGCCTATAACAAAGAAATTGTCATGTCGGCCAATTCTCTCCACCTGCAACACTTGCGACCAGATTTCCGCCACTGCCGTTTCAATCTCTCCCTCCGGCGCTTCATACACCCGCGCCGCATAGGCAGTTCCCTCCGGAGCCGGCAAGGCTCTCCGATCTAGTTTTCCGCTTCCCGTCAATGGCAGTTGCTGCAGCCGCACATACGCCGCCGGGACCATGTGCTCCGGCAATGTGCTTGTTAAATACCCACGCAGCTCTTCCGCTCCCACATGGCTTCCCATTTTGCCGTTCCCGGTTTTTGTCTCTGTCTCTCCAGCCTGAAGCGTGTAGTACGCTACCAGGCGCTTTTCTCCTATCGCATCTTCCCGCGCCACTACTATTGCCTGCTTCACTCCTTCGTATTCCGACAGCCGTGCCTCGATCTCGCCTAATTCAATGCGGAACCCGCGAACCTTTACCTGGAAGTCGTCACGTCCTACAAACTCAATACTTCCGTCTGCACGCCACCGCCCCATATCTCCCGTCTTGTACATCCGTCCTTTCGAATCACCCGCAAACGGATCTGGCAAAAACCGCTCCGCCGTCCAGTCCGGATGCTGCAGATATCCACGCGCAATTCCTGCTCCCGCAAAGTACAGCTCACCTTTCACTCTTACTGGCACCGGCTGCAGATGCGTATCCAGGATGTACGCCTGCGTATTGGCAATCGGCTGACCAATCGGCACCGGCATCGCCGCTGCCGCTGTGCCTGATTTAACTTCATGGCATGTCACGTCCGCAGCATCCTCCGAAGATCCGTAAAGGTTCACCAGCTTGCCATGCTCGACCCGTTCAAAGAACTCATTGGCCAGTTTTCTGGGCAGTGGCTCACCGCTGGTGAACCAGTACTTCATATGCGGTAACCCGAGATTATTCGAGACCTGGGATTCAAGGATGGCCCGCAGCAGTGACGGGACCAGCACCATCCTCGTCACCCGATGCTGGGCCAGAACCTGAGTAAGCTTTTCGAGGTTCTGGTTCAGCGTGCTGGGAAGTAAAATGGTCGGCACTCCCTTGAGCAGGGGCCCAAACAGTTCGCAGATAGCGTCTACAAAGCTGAATGAGGATTTTGCGCAGCAGACCTCGCCGCTCTCAAAAGGATATTTATCATACATCCACATGAGCCGGTTGATGGTGGACCTGTGCAGGCCCATCACCCCTTTGGGCTTGCCAGTGGAGCCAGATGTATAAATCACATAGGCCAGATGTTCGGAGGTAAGACCGACGCTACTTCCCGCCAGATTGCGCTCCGGCCGCTGCTGCCACACAGCGGGATGGTCGAAATCAAGTACCGCAAGGGCTTCACTGATTCCTGAAAACAGGCTTCGCAGATCGCCTCTTGTTAACAGCACAACCGGAGCGCTGTCAACCACCATATATCTGAGGCGTTCCGCCGGATAAGCAGCGTCAAGCGGGACATAAGCGCCTCCGGCCTTCAGCACTGCCAACAGACCGACCACCATTTCAAGGCTACGCTCCAGGCAGATTGCCACCCGCGCATCCGGCCTGACTCCCAGCTCGCGCAGATAGTGGGCTAGCCGGTTCGATTGAATATTGAGTTCCGCATAAGTCAAAGAAGAATCTTCATAGGCCACTGCCAATGCGTGCGGAGTCCTGAACGCCTGTTCTTCAAACAACTCATGCAGGCACGCAGTTCCCGGCCATTCCTTCTGCGTCTGGTTCCATTCATACAGAACCTGTCGCCGCTCCTGCTCTCCCAGCACCTGCAAGGCGCGCACTGCCGTTTGTGGGGCGTTCTCCAACGTTTCCACTAATGATTCCAGCGCTGTACTCACATATCCGCACACACGCAACGGCGCGACTGATGCATGGACCTGGGCAGTCAGCAGGAAATTTTCGCCCCTATCGTCGATAGAAAATGTGAGCGGAAAATTAGTGCCCTCATCGCCGTACAGCATTTCAATTCCCTTCCACGCTTGTAAAACTTCAGCGGAAAGAGGTTGGTCTGTAACCATGCTGTGGCGGTAATTCAATAGCGACGAAAACAGCGGGATCGGCGCTTTTACTCCGCTGCAGCGCTGGGCCAGCGCCAGCGATGCATGTTCATGCCACATCAGCTCTGTAAGCATGCGATGCGCCTGCACCACACTGGTCTCTACTCCTTCTTCTCCCAACTGGATTCGCACCGGCAGAGTATTGATGAATAATCCCATGGCCCGGTCCGATCCTGCATCGCCTTGCATGCGCCCGAATACCACCGTGCCGAATACCACATCATCTCGTCCCGACGTTTGCGCCAGCACTTTTGCCCAGGCAACATGGAATAAACTAGCCGGACTTATTCCTAACTTGCGTGCCCGCTGCCGCACACGCCCCGCCAGGTCCTTATCCAGCAGGATGTGAGCTTTTTCTATTCCTGTGCCATCACCCTGGACTTCCAGCAGACCAAACGCCGCTGTCGGCTCCTCTACATCTCCAAGCATCTTTCTGAAAAATGCTTCGTGTTCCTCGCGGGTCACTCCCAGTCGCGCTTGTGCAACTAAATTACGGAATGGAACTGCTGTGGGTAATCCATCTGTTTGCCCCAACAGATGTGCCTGGATCTCGCTCTCTATGACTCCAGCAGTACTGTTGTCTCCAACCAGATGATGGAGCAATTGCATCATCACCCAGCGCCCATTCTTCTTGTCCTCAGCGATATAAATCCTCACCAATGGCGCCTTGTTCAGTTCGATTCGATAATGACGTGGATTGAAGCGGGCATAGAGTTGTTCCGCCACATCTCCGGCAGCGGCATCGAGTTCTATCTTCTCCACCGGCAGCTCCGCTTTGCGCCACACCACCTGCACCGGCTCTGACAGACCTTCCCAGATCACTGCTGTGCGCAGAATGTCATGACGATCAATAACCGCCTGTAGGCCTTTCAGGTATGCATCCAGTCGGGTTCTTGTATCAACACGAGCCACATTTCCCACCAGATAAGGATCGCCTTTCCTTCCCATCAAATGATGGAACAAGATTCCTTCCTGCAAGGGGGCCAGTGGATAAATATCCTGCACGTTGGCCGCTCCGCCCGGCACCGTGCTCACAATCCGCTCGATCTCTTCTTGTGCCAGTTCCACCAGCGGCAGCATCTCCGGCGTGATTGTCTGGCAT
>DASXJO010000772.1:0-3249 GCA_036497385.1 Candidatus Angelobacter sp.
CGCGCGCACACCCATGGGCCGCTATTGCGGCAAATTGCGCGACTTTACCGCCATGGACCTGGCGGCCATCGCCAGCCAGGAAGCGATCCGTCGCTCGGGCATCGATCCCAAGGAATTTGACCATGCCGTGTTCGGCAACGCGCAGCAAACGTCCGGCGACTCGCTTTATGGTGCACGGCACGTTGCTTTAAAAGCCGGATTGCCGCTTGAAACTCCTGCGCTCACGGTGAACCGTCTCTGCGGTTCAGGCATGCAGTCGCTGGTAAACGCCGCGCAGATGATCCAGCTGGGTGAAGCGAACACAGTATTGGCCGGCGGTATGGAATCCATGTCGCAGGCGCCTCACGTTGTTCGGGGCGCGCGCTGGGGGTTAGGCCTGGGTGAAGGCAAGCTGGAAGACTCGCTGATGGTCGCCCTGCTGGATACTTATTGCGGTCTTTACATGGCCAACACGGCCGAGCTTTATGCCGAGCAGCATGGCATCACGCGCCAGCACATGGATGAATTTTCTCTTCAGTCGCAGCAAAAAGCAGGCGCGGCGCAAAAGGTTTGCCGCTTGGCGGAGGAGATTGTCCCGGTAGCGCTCAAGAACCGCAAAGGCGAACCCACGGGCGAGATGTTTGAGAAAGACGATCACCTGCGCCCCGAGACAACGATGGAAGGTTTGGCCAAGCTGAAGGCTGCTTTTGGCAAGAACGGAACAGTTACGGCAGGCAATGCCAGCGGGATCGTTGACGGCGGCGCGGCGGTTGTGATGATAACGCTGGATCAGGCTGAGAAACGCGGCGTGAAGCCGATGGGGCGCATCGTGAGCTGGGGAATTGCCGGAGTGGATCCGAAAATCATGGGCAGCGGCCCTGTTCCTGCAACGCGCGCGGCTCTTAAGAAAGCCGGGCTAAAGCTGGACGAGATTGATCTGATCGAAGTCAACGAAGCATTCGCCGGCCAGTACCTTGCAGTCGAAAAAGAACTTGGCTTGGATCGCAACAAAGTAAACGTCAACGGCGGCGCGATCGCACTGGGCCATCCGCTGGGAGCGACAGGCACGCGATTGGTGATCACGCTGCTGCACGAACTGCGGCGTCGCAAAGCTCAGTATGGGCTGGCGACGGCATGCATCGGCGGCGGCCAGGGCATTGCAATGATTGTGGAGAATTTGCAGCGGTAGCAGTCAGCACTCAGCCGTCAGCCTTCTTTGGTGTCCCAACAAAACCTTTGAAACACGGAGGAAAGGAGTAAGCAGAGGAAATAGAATCAAAAATCCCAACTCCTCCGTTTCCTCCGTTCCTCTGTGTTTCAAGGTCTTCATTGGGCATACGTTGCTGTTTCAGGGCTGAGAACTGATTGCTGAATGCTTAAGGAGTTGGAATGACTATTAAGAAAGTTGGCGTACTCGGTTGCGGGCTCATGGGCTCAGGCATTGCCCAGGTCAGCGCCGTTGCCGGCTATGAGGTTGTGATCCTGGAGCAGGACCAGAAGTTTCTTGAAAAGGGTTTTGAAGGGATCGAGAAGTCGCTGGCCAAGTTTGCCGAAAAAGGCACGCTCAAGGAGCCGGTGGACATTGTCCGTCGCCGCCTGAACGGCGCAATCCGCGAGCCGGAGGCGCTGGCCGACTGCGACATCATTATTGAAGCCATCATCGAAAATGTAGAAGAGAAGAAGAAAACGTTCGCGGAACTCGACCGCATTGTGAAGCAGGATGCGATTTTCGCCAGCAACACTTCTTCCATCTCCATCACCGAGGTTGCCGCCGCCACCAAGCGCGCCGATCGCTTTGTGGGACTGCATTTCTTCAATCCCGTGCCGCTGATGAAGCTGGTAGAGGTGGTGCGCACGATCGCTACCAGTGACGAGGCTTTTGAGACGGCCTATCGCTTCGGCCAGAACCTGGGCAAAGTTCCTGTGCGGACGAGCGACAAGACCGGCTTCATCGTGAACCGTCTGCTTGTTCCCTATTTGCTGGATGCAATCCGCGCCTATGAAGAAGGTGTCGGCTCCATTCCAGACATCGATAATTCCATGAAGCTGGGATGTGGCTATCCCATGGGGCCCTTCACGTTGCTGGATTTCGTGGGCCTGGACACCACATATTACATTTCTCAAGTCATGTTTGAAGAGTTCCGCGAACGCCGCTTTGCCTCGCCGCCATTGCTCAAGCGGTTGGTGATGGCGGGCTGGTACGGGCGCAAGAGCGGAAGAGGATTTTATGACTATTCAGACCCTTCTAATCCCGTCCCGCAAAAATTCTAACCGCGGATGAACGCGGATAAACGCTGATCAAGATTCTTATCCGCGTGATCCGCGCAAATCCGCGGTAATAAGGTTTTTTTGATGACTCTCGAAAATCTCAAACTCGAAAAGAAAAACCAGATCGCCTACGTCACTATTGACCGGCCAAAAGTCCTGAACGCGCTGAACATGGCCACCATGCAGGAGCTGTGGCAGGTGTTCAGCGAACTGAAAGATGACAAACAGGTTCGCGTCGTCATCCTGACCGGCGGAGGAGAGAAAGCGTTTGTCGCCGGGGCCGACATCAATGAGCTGGCGAAAAACGATCCCGTCCAGGCCAAGGCCTACACGCATAAAGGCCAAGCCACGCTTGATCTGATTGAGAACCTCGGTAAACCAGTGATCGGCTGTATCAATGGTTTCGCTCTGGGCGGCGGATGCGAGATTGCCATGGCGTGCACCATGCGCATCGCCAGTGAGAATGCAAAGCTGGGCCAGCCTGAAGTAAAGCTTGGCCTTATTCCCGGCTATGGCGGCACGCAACGCTTGCCGCGTCTGGTTGGCACTGGATTGGCCATGCAAATTCTTCTCACCGGAGAAATGATCACGGCGCAGGAAGCGCATCGCATCGGGCTGGTGAATGAAGTAGTTCCGGCGGACCGGCTGATCCCGCGCGCTGAAGAGATCGCGCAAAAGATCATTGGCATGGCCCCGCTCGCAATCCAATACTGCATGGAAGCCGTAAACCAGGGCATGAACATGACTTTACCTGAAGGCCTCTTTCTTGAAGCCACGTTGTTTGGCATGTGCTGCGCGACAGAAGACAAGCGCGAAGGCACCACGGCTTTTCTGGAAAAACGCGCGGCCAATTTCCAGGGCAAATAGCATGCATCCAGACTGGGAACCAGATAAGCTCGCCACTGCCGCCGTTTTCTATAACCTGCATGAGGCGGACATCGCGAAGGGCCTGCTGGACTCGTGTGGCGTAGACTGTTTCCTGTGCGATGAGCACATGCATCG
>DASXJO010000773.1:0-2784 GCA_036497385.1 Candidatus Angelobacter sp.
CGCCATCACTCCGATCCGATCCAGTTCCTTCGCGCTCATTGCCTCTCGCCCCAATCTTGGCCTCCTTGCGGAGCCCTAGACTAGGGGACATTTTTATCGAGGACAAAAGGGGACATTATCGCAGTGGTACGACATGAAAAAGCACTCTCGCCAATCAAAAAATTCTCCATTCGCACGGTGGAGCAGGCATACATATGCCTGCACTCCCGGCCTGTGCGAAGGCTCGAAAGCTCCTCTTCACAACCTTAATGTGCCCCCAACTTAACATGAGTGGACCGCAGGCACCCTCGCCGGCGCACAAAGAGCCTCAACCATGGGAACTCACCTTTTTCGCAATCCAAACGTTACCCAGGGCTTCCGCACCTGGGCTAAACTCGATCGCGCTCTCCGGCGCTGGAGTACCGAAGCCGTTAGGCGGCACTCTCCGGGCTTTCAGATGTTGTATTCACCTAACTGTGGGGCGACCCCTCGCAATTGCGGAACCCACACTAATCTGGGATGGGTATCGTTGGCGAGGGTAGGAAATTGCGCAAACGCAAAATTTGGAAACGCATCCCGCAGGCTGGATGGCGCGAACAATCATCTCCGCTGGTCGGTGCCTGCCCTCCCGCTCACAGCGCCGCCTTACTGCCAAAAGCTTTTCACCTTCTGCCCTGCACCATTACCGTCCCCGCCAGGGCCAATCCCATGCCAACACAAAATGCCGGGCTGGCGACCAGGAACAGCACAATAAAGATCAGCACCATCACCGCCGCAAGCTTGGCGTGATGCAGCGTGTAATCAAAGACCAGCAGAACAAGCAGCGATGCCAGCATCGCCAGCAGGCAATAACCGGCCTGCGCCAGCGAGAAATTTCCATGCCGGTAATAGCGCATGGCGCCCGCTGCAAAAATCGCGAGGGCAAGCAAAAGCAATAGCGCTGCCGCTTTGGCCACGCCGCTTTGATATCGGGGATTCACCGGCGAAGGATATCACCTCAGCCCAACCCGTGCTTATCCCTACTGGTCCGTGTTGATCCGTGGTAAGGTTTTGCATATCCGCGGTTATCCGCGTTAATCTGCGGTAAAGTCTTGTTTTCTCCAGTTGCCTCCCCTTCCTCTGTTCCTCTGCGTTTCAAAGGTTTCGCTGTTTTACTCCGCGCCTCCGCGTCTCCGTCGTAAATTCTTTCGATGACCCGATTTCCCGATATCCCGATCCTCTCAAAACACTTTCCCTTCGCTCCATTCTGCGTTACAACTTGATCCATGACCCATCAGCAGCTTGTCCGGATGGCCGAGCAGTGGCTTCGCACCCGTTATCGTTGTGGAATCGTATTGTCAGAGCAGAGCTGCGCTAGCGGTGAAACCCCCGACGTGATCGCATGGAAGGGCAAATGCCGTTCCGTGGTGGTGGAATGCAAGGTGTCGCGCGCGGACTTTTTTGCCGACCAGGAAAAGCCTTTCCGCAAAAATCCTGAGCTGGCCATGGGGAGCGAGCGCTTTTATCTCGTTCCGCAAGGCCTTCTCCGCGCCGACGAGCTGCCGCCAAAATGGGGCTTGCTGGAAGCGAAAGGCCGCGACGTTCGCATAGCGGTAAAGCCCTGCCGCGTGGCCCAGCGCAGCCAGACTGGATTGATGTGGGAAATGAATCTCTTGCTCGCCAGCCTGCGTCGGGTGGAAGTTCGCATTGAGCCGCAGACCATCACTGATTTCCTGAAGTGGAAGAACCGACTTGCTGAATACAACGGCGGACGCCTGCCGGAAGGCGTCGTGGCTCCTGATGCCGAGCCGAACGTGCATCTGGTGTGATTTTCTTTCCGAAAGAAGCTCACAGAAAAACTTTTTGGCCACGAAGCAAAACAAAGAACGCGAATCTGTAAATTCTCAGCGTGATCAAGACCAGACATTCGATTCGCATTTGTTCGCGTGAATTCGCGGCCAGATTTTCGGGAAGGTTTTTGCGACAAATGCGTGCTAGCTTCGTCCCGCGCTCTTCTTACGCGCGCGTTTTGCCTTCGTTGCCGATGGCTCACTCACCGGCCTTACCAGCCGGAAGCGCACTGCGTCTCCACAGCGGTTGCACTGCGGAAACTGATCTCCTGCCCGCACCAGGACCTTGTGCGCCATTCGATGCAAGCGGTGAATCACGTTATAAATTCCGCTGTCGCCGCAGATTGCCCCAGCAACAAGATCGTCTCCGCAACTGGCGTCTTCCATTAGGACCTCCAGCTTGAAACCTGCCGCCGCAGAGATCGGGCGTGAGCGGAGGGCGGCAGTCCGAAGTTGGATGTCGGTCCAGTTATTTCGGTTGTGCTATCCGGCAGGTCCGTCTGCTTTGAAGCCGCCAGCGCCGCCATTCACGATAAGCGGCTTAATTGCTGCCCGGTTTGTGCTTGATCACCGGACGATCACCGTTCTGGTCCTTATCCTTCTGGTCAGGGTCTTCACCGGCCGTCCGGCGCAAATCTGGTTTCGCGGTGTCCTTGCCGTCCTTGGGCAGCTTGTGTTTCATGATCAGCGCCAGCCGCTTCTTGGCTTGCTCGAATTCCGAACTGTTCACCACGTACTGCTCGCGAGGCGGCAGGATGGCGCCGATCTCACGCTGTGATTGCGCGATCCGGTCCGGCGTCTGCGGATGGTCGCCGTAAAGCTTGGTCGCAAATCCCGGTCGTCTCTTATCCAGGGCTTCCAACTTTTCAAAAAAGTTGATCATGCCATTCGGATCGTAGCCGGCCTTGTAGGCGTACTGTACGCCCAGATAATCCGCCTGGGCTTCAAAGTTGCGGCCAAACTTGCTGAATACCGC
>DASXJO010000774.1:0-2723 GCA_036497385.1 Candidatus Angelobacter sp.
CTCCAACTTGCTGAGCACGGATTCAAGGTTGGTTGTATTCGTGTGCGCGATGTCACGCCACATGGAATAGGGGCTGGAAGCGATACGGGTCATCTCGCGTAGCGCGCGTCCACCAATGGCATGCACGTCAGGGTTATCGCCGAGTTCTTCGACCAGCGTCGCCGCCAGCGCGGTGGCAATCATCTGCGGAAGGTGGCTGGTCCAGGCGCACATTAGATCATGGCGCTCCGCATCCATTTTTAAAATGCGAACGCCGATTCGTTCCAGCAGTTCGCAATAATCCTTGATCTTGCCCTTCTCGGCAGATTGATTCGCTTGCGGAACCAGCAGCCATACGGCATTCAGAAATAGTTTTGCCTCGGCATTTTCCAGCCCGCTGTGTTCCTTGCCCGCCATGGGATGCCCGCCGACAAAACGTTGCGGCGCTTGATCGCCAAACACGGACCGCGCGCGCTCAAGGATTTCCTTTTTGGTGCTGCCAACATCGGTGATAAGCGCATCCGGCGGCGCAATGGGGCCAATGCGTTCAATAAGGTCAATAATGCCGCCCACGGGCGTAGCCAGCACGATCAGATCACTTCCGGCTACCGCTTCTACTGGATCTTCAGTGCCAGAATCGATAGCGCGCATGCTGCGGGCGCGGTCCACAACGGCGCGGCGATCGCAACCAACAATCTTGCCTCCAAATCCCGCGGCCTTTAAGGCCAGCGCGAAAGAGCCGCCGATCAGTCCGGTGCCGATAATCGTGATCTGCTTGAACACTCATCATTTCCAGAGACAGGAATTTACCAATCAGGGCCGAAAAGCCTTATCTCACAGGAGCTTCGTCCGAGTAATTGGCAGTCGATTCAGTTGATTTTAAACAAGTCTCCGTCCCACCGCAGGGGCAATCACTCGCAGCTCACCCACAAGCTTGGCAAACTGCTCAGGATACAGGGACTGTGCGCCATCGGAAAGAGCTTTGTCAGGGCAGTTGTGGACTTCAATGAGCAATCCATCGGCGCCGGCTGCGATCGCCGCGCGTCCCATGGGAGAGACTTTTTCACGACGGCCGGTCCCATGCGACGGATCAGCGAGGATCGGAAGATGGGAAAGTTTTTTGACAATTGGGATCGCCGAGATATCCATGGTGTTGCGCGTATAGGTTTCAAAAGTCCGGATACCGCGCTCGCATACGATGACTTCATAGTTGCCGCCTGCCATCAGATATTCGGCGGAGAGCAAGAGTTCTTCAATGGTCGCAGCAATACCGCGCTTCAACAACACCGGCTTACGGACCTTGCCTAGCTCGCGCAGCAAATTGAAATTCTGCATGTTGCGCGCGCCCACCTGCAGCAGGTCAACATAGGGCAGCATCACGGGGATCTGCGAGATTTCCATGACCTCGCTCACCACCAGCATGCCAAACTGGTCCGCCGCTTCGCGCATCAGCTTCAGTCCTTCTTCACCCATGCCTTGAAAGCTATAAGGCGAGCTGCGGGGTTTGAAAGCGCCACCGCGCAGGAACTTGGCTCCAGAACGCGCCACGGATTCAGCCACCGCAAAAATTTGATCGCGCGATTCCACCGAGCATGGTCCGGCCATCAGCACTACTTCATCACCGCCAATGCTCACACCGCCCTTGAATTTCACAACCGTGCCTTCGGGACGAAAACCGCGGGCCACCAGCTTATACGGCGAACTGATCCGATGCGCTTCCCCAACGCCGGACAGGACCTCAATATCGCGAATATCAAACTCATGGCGAGCGCCTACCGCGCCGAGAACGGTTTGGCGCGCGCCGGTGGAGCGGTGGACCTCAAATCCCATGCCGATCAGGCGCTCAATCACCTGCTGTATCTGTTCTTCGCTCGCCGTTTCTTGCATTGCCACAATCATGGTTTCCCTTTTAGACCCGAACGCTTAATCGTTCACTTCCGTGTCAAACTCAGTTCCGCCGTCACCGACCGGCACTTTCGGCGCGATTTCATTCTTCTGAATATTCCGCATCACGTCGATAATTCTTTCGAAGACCTGCCGCAGTTCACTGTGTGGCAGCGGGCCATGGTTCACCCGCTGGACATTCTCAAAAATCCTTTTCTCGCGTTCAGGTTCGTAGATTGGCATGCTGGTATTTCGTTTCAGCTTGCCGATTTCGTGTGCTGCCTGGGCTCGTTCGTTCAGTAATTCCACCAGGCGGCGATCAAGCTCGTCGATTTTTACGCGCCACTGGGTAATATCCATAATTTTTGGCGTCCTGATATACAGCCGTAAAAGGCCGGATAAACTTAATTAAATCAATATGCGTCTAGAATAACTTAATGATATTAACTTTGTGAAGAGGCTGCGCTCTTGGTTCCGGACTTCAATCCGCGCACAAAGCTCTCTACAGCCTGCGCTTCCCTGCCCGGATTTTGTTCGATGAGCTGCACGATCGCGCTGCCCACCACAACGCCATCGGCAAACTGCCCAACTTCCGCAAACTGCTGAGCGTTGGAAATGCCAAAGCCCACTGCGACTGGCAGCTTGGTGAACTTGCGGATACGCTTCACCAGTCCTTGCACATCTGCCGCCACCTGCTTCTGGGTCCCGGTGATCCCGGTGCGCGACACCGCGTACACAAAACCTTTGCACGCTTCGGCAATGGCTTTAAGACGCTGGTCAGGACTGGTGGGAGCAGCAAGAAATACTGTATCCAGGTTGTGTGCCGCCATCTGGCGACGATATTCGCTTGCTTCCTCGAC
>DASXJO010000775.1:0-2002 GCA_036497385.1 Candidatus Angelobacter sp.
TCCTGCTGCGCTTTGGCGTTGCTTACGAAATCAGTCAGGCGGTTTCAAGGCTGAGGGGGAAGTGACTGTGGACGTAAGAAAACCCCTGCTGCTGATAACTATCGTCCTTATGCTGGGAAGTTCGCTGCTCTTTGCCGGCGCCGGCGATGGACTATGGATGACAAAGGTCCCAGACAGAGAACGCGCGCGGCAAAATCCCTTTGATAGCGAGGCCAATGCAGTGGCGGCGGGGGCAAAACTTTTCCGTCAAAACTGTTCGTCATGCCATGGTGGTGAAGCCACAGGGGTGAAGAACCGTCCCAACCTGCACTCTGACCGCATCCGGGCGGCGACTCCGGGCGAACTGGAATGGCTGCTGAAGAACGGCAGCATGAAAAACGGGATGCCATCATGGTCAAAGCTACCGGAGCAGCAGCGCTGGCAGATTGTGGCTTTCCTGAAAAGCCTGCAGTAAGACTTTTTACCCCAGAGGACACAGAGAAACTTCTTTTCTGAAATCCCGAATCCCGCCTTTGCGGGTGAGGGATCCCTACAGCCTTCGAAGAGTAACCGGGTCGGTTCTCGGTAGGTCTCGTAGCGATAGCGATCTCTCGCTGCGCTCGAGATTTCAGAAAATGCTCCTTGTGTTTAAGCTCTAGTTTCCGTTCGGCCTGCGTTCACGCTCGTAGGGTTTTTCCAGATACTTCCGAGCTTCGTCCATGGCGCCCTGTGTGGGATCGCCGGTTTGAATAGCCTGGCGATATTCGTTCACGGCGCGCTCGCGCTGACCGGTGGTATCAAAGATCTTGCCTAGCATGATGTGGCTCCAGACTTCAGTCCAGTGAGGATCGCCATCACCATTGAGCGCTTCGCGGAATTCATTGGCAGCCGACTGATAATTGCGCTGCGCAAAGAAAATATCCGCAATGCGGTAATGCGCCAGCGAACTGTTTTTATTCACTTCCAGGGCCTTGTTCAGTTCGGTGAGTGCTTCAGATAGATTGCCCTGCGCTGTCAACTCCTGGCCGCGGCGGATAGCAACGCGCACGCGCAGATCACCGGAGTTTTTAAGAACCCAGTTATTCGGATCAAGCACCAGCCGCCGGGGCTTGCCGAACGTATCAACAGAAAAAGCGGAGTCCGTCCCGACGACCTCAATGCGCTTCATCTCGGTCTGTCCGTCAGTATCCACTTTTAGTTCCAGCGGCATGCGGAAGAGGTCAAGGTCCTGCGTGATTTCACCGACCACGCGAAAGCCTTTCTTCACGCGATAGACGGTGTACTTCATCTTGAATTCAGGCGCGCCGGTGCCATCAACCCACTGCGCAAAGAATGCGGTGAGCTTCTCCCCGTGATTTTTTTCCGCGATCGCCTGAAAGTCAGCCACTGAAGCAGACTTGCCGGCAAATTGCGCCATAAAGTCTTTCATTGTTTTATCGAAAGCGGCATCGCCAATTACCCAGCGCAGCATGTGAAAGATCATGCCGCCTTTATCGGTAACCAGGGCCTGAAATTGCGGAGAGAACGTATCCAGCTTGCCGATGCTGCCCAGCGGCGTGGTGTCATAGGCCAGCGCGCCCACGGCCATATCCCGCGACGCATCTTCAAAGGCCTGCTGTCCGGCGCTGCTCTGCACGTAGCGCATTTCAGAGTCGCGCGCGCCGCCATCCACCAGCCACCAATCGTCTTTGCTGGCCGGACTTACGGTTGAGCCCCACCATTGATGTCCAATGGAGTCGGCCAGCAAGCGGTAATTGGTTTTTTCGCTGACATCGCGCGTGGCCAGGGCCGCAATTTCCGGCGCCCACCACATGGGAACTGTGTCATCCGGCAGCTCAACCAGTTTTAGCGTGCCGCCGCCGGGAGCAGGACCATAGAGCGACGTGAAGTATTCCAGTTCTTTGTTGGCGGTATCGCCATAGGCGGAGGCAAACTGCTTTTTGTTGGCGCTGAAATAAACTTTTACGCTGCCGACTGATGTTTCCTGGAAATTGCCGGCCACAATTGTCCCGGGAAAGCTGGG
>DASXJO010000776.1:0-1597 GCA_036497385.1 Candidatus Angelobacter sp.
CATACAACACCTTTTCTGAGGGTTACTTTATTAGACGAGAATAACAGTGGCCGGTTAACGCGCAATGAAAACTAAATGCAATTTGCGTGAATCTGCGCAAAGCGATTGTTTTGAGGTATATAGATGAGCAGGAACTAAGGAAGATTCACTATTTCGGGGATTCAAAGCGGTACCCCGCACCGCGGACTGTGCGCAGATATCGGGGCTGCTCCGGATCAACTTCAATCTTGGAGCGCAGCTTTCTTACATAGACATCCACAGAGCGCGGGCTCACGAAAGCGGTGTCTTTCCAGACTGCGTCAAGAATCTGGTCACGGGTGAAAACTCGGCCTGCGTGGCGCGCCAGATAATGCAGCAAGCGAAATTCCGTTGCCGTGGCGGTGGTTACCGTGCCGCGCACGGTGAGCACCATGGCGAGTGCGTCGATTTCCAACTCACCCGCGCGGATCACCGTGGGAGACGGAGGGGCTTCACATCGCCGCAACACGGCTTTTACTCGCGCCACCAGCTCACGCGGACTAAACGGCTTGGTAATGTAGTCGTCCGCGCCGATCTCAAGGCCGCGTATGCGATCGGCTTCGGTGGTCCGCGCCGTCATAAAGACGATCGGCGTACCGCGGAGCGCTTCTCCCGACTGACGTATCTGGCGGCAGAGCTCGATTCCGTCTCCGCCGGGGACCATGATATCCAGCAGCAGCAAAGCAGGACGGTCACGGAGCGCGTCCGCCAAGACGGCATGCGCGGTGGCATAAACCCGGGTGCGATATCCAGCGGCTTCAAGATGATGACGCACTAAACGTGCAATGTCAGCATCGTCTTCAACGACAAAAATTCCTGGCTTGCCGTTGACTGCCGTGGGGAGTTCTTCGTCTAGAGATTGGTCCGTCCGCGGAAGCGTTCTATTGAGGGCGCCCATACACGTTCAGCGTACAGAGCCAATGTTAATGGAGTATGAAAAATGGGGAACAATGCAAGCTGCTGGCCGCCGGGTTGTTGAAGCTTCTGGATCGGGGGCCAGCGGCTTGCGATTTTTGTCACATTTTATTGGTCGTCGTTGCGTGTAGCGCCCAGCGGGACAAATTTCACGGTCGGTGGGGACGCTACTTGTCTTTGCTGCGAGACGCTGGCAGGGGTGCACGTGGTCATGCCAGCGGGCACAGGCGCTTGGCCATCCTGGCGACGGAAGAAATAGCTGCGCATGGTGTAACAGGTGTAGCGCCGGGTGTCATCGATCACCTTGGGGATGATTGTGAGATCAGGCTGCGCGAGCTGCACGGCAGGTAATCGAGAGGCGAGAAAATCCTGGGAGACATTGAGCGGTTGCTGCTGGGGAGCAGCCGTCGCAACAAATAAGAAGATGCTTAGAGGCCACATGGTAGTCCTCCTGCGGGAATTATAGTCCCGTGACGGCGGAAGAATCGCAAAAATTCAAAGTGGGGATATTGTTGCCGGGCGACAGGAAACGTGGATGAGCCATTTGCATCTTGTTACCCCTCAGGCGTAGGCTTATTGGGTTCAACAGGCGCGAATGGCAGGTTAGATGATTGTCATTCGTTCAAAAATAGCAATCGAATGATCGCCCGTAGCTAGGCGCCTG
>DASXJO010000777.1:0-10914 GCA_036497385.1 Candidatus Angelobacter sp.
ATACGTGAAATTCATGTAACCGGATACCGCTCTGTACGCAACCTGCGGCTGCACCTGAGCCAGATCAACGTGCTGACCGGCGCGAATGCTACCGGCAAGACCAACCTTTATAACTCCGTTTTTCTGCTGGCCAAGGCGGCCGCGGGAGGCTTTGCCCAGGTGATTGCAGAAGAAGGCGGCATGCCGTCGGTTTTGTGGGCCGGGGCGCGAAAGAGCCGGTCCATGGGGACCATTCGCATGGAAGGCGTGCGCATGTCGCTGGGCATCAAGACAGACACGTTTTCTTACGAGCTGATTTGCGGCCTGCCCAAGCAGAGTTCAGGAGAGAAGTCGGCGTTTTCGCTCGATCCGGAAGTCAAGGAAGAGCGCGTGTGGATGGATGCGCCGCACGGATTGAAAGTCACTTTCTTTGAGCGCTCGCCCAAAGGCGCGTGGATTCTGGATAACGACGAGCGGCTGGCCGACTATTCCGGCGAACTGCTGCCTACCGAATCCGTGCTTTCGCAGTTGCGCGAGCCGCATCTTTATCCTGAGCTGTCGTCGCTGCGAACGGAGATGAGCCGTTGGCGTTTCTATCATCACTTCCGTACGGATGCTGAATCTCCGCTGCGGCATCCGCAGGTGGGAGTGCGCACGCCGGTGCTGGCGCATGATGGACGCGATCTGGCGGCGGCGCTTCAGACCATCAATGAAGTCGGTCAGTCACAGGATTTGCATGAGGCCATCCGGCAGGCGTTTCCAGGTGCGTCACTCGAGATTGAACATGACGAAGACAATGGAATGTTTGCCGTGCTGCTGCGCATGCCGGGACTCCGGCGTCCTCTGCGCGCGCGGGAACTTTCCGACGGCACGCTACGCTATCTGTGTCTGCTGGCCGCGCTGTTGAGTCCGCATCCGCCATCATTGCTGGCATTGAATGAGCCGGAGACGAGCCTGCATCCTGACTTGCTGGAGCCGTTGGCAAAGCAGCTGGTAAACGCGGCAAAATATTCTCAGCTCTGGGTGGTTACCCATTCGCAGCGCCTGGCGGAGCTGGTGGAAAAAATCTCCGGCGAAGCTCCCATCAGCCTGGAGATTGCCGGCGGAGAAACGCGCGTGATGGGGCAGAGAATGGTGGATGAGAGTGAGGAAGAAGCAGGGTGAAAGAGCAGCTATTAGCCATTAGCTTTTAGCTCTTGGCTTTGTGTTTTTGACCGCAGGCGTTGGCTTCAACCGATCACAATTCTCATTTTTCAGTATTTGACTGCCTAACAATTAGCTTCGCTTCAAATCCCTGAATTGGTAAAGAAGTCCTGTCAATCTCCACGCGGCAGGGGACTTTTTTAGAAAATCTACGAACACCAGTCAAGGAGGCAGCTCAAACACAAGCCAATGGCCAAGAGCTAACGGCTAAAGGCTGATTTCTCACTTTAAATGTTTGAGCATCTCCTTAAATGCCGGCGTGCCGGACTTGCCCAGCAGTTCATAGATCATCATCTCCGTAGATGAAAGCACCGCGCCGGCAGCCTGCATACGGTTCAGGCCCAGCTTCCAATTGAGTTCTGTGCGGGAACTCACGGCATCGGCGGCTACATGAACGTTCAACCCCTGGTTTAAGGCCCCAAGCGCAGTCTGGGTCACGCAGATATGAGATTCCATTCCGCACAGCAGCAGCGTGGTGCGGTTGGCCAACTTCCCGACTTGCGAGCAGTACTCACCATTGCCAAAGCAGCCAAACTCCAGCTTATCCACGGGCTTTGCGTTTGTGAGCAGGCTACCTATTTCCGTGATGGTCTGTCCCAGACCTTTTTCATACTGCGTGCTCACGATCACAGGCAGCAACAGGATATTCGCCAATCGGACGAGCAGCGCGGAATTGCGCACCATCCGGTCTTTTTCATAGATCGGCGGCAGTAGCTTTTCCTGGATGTCGATAACTGCGAGCGCGCACTCTTCCGGACGCAACATGCGCCGCGCGGCTTCAGAGTATGGAGCAGTGTCAATGGGAGCGGTGACCATTGTTATTTGTCCCGAGCGAAGCGATGGAACCTGCCATTGCGAAGACGCTTTCTGCTTACGAAAAGTATAAACCCCGGATCGTAAGCTATGCAGGTACTTTAAAGATATCCCTGAACTGTCCTGATTAACGCAACAGATGCTGCACCAATGGCACATGTCTCAAGCAGTCCTGAACACTATAATTATGTGGATGCTTTAGGAGAGACTGGTTTGGCTGCACGCACTCTGCCACCGTCCGCACGACGATCTATAGCCGCGCTTTGGTTTGCGGGGTTTGCGGCCCTCGCTACGTTCCTGTTTTTCCTTCGGCTGGTCATGGGGCCGCACGCCGTTATTTTGTACAAGGTAATACCTTCTTTGGCGGCCGGGATTGCCGGCTATACCTGGGGCGGAGCTATTCTGGATCCATCCCGAGTTCAGAATTACGGCCAAGCCGTGCTGCGGGGCGTTATCGTTGGCGCGTGGACGTTCGTGATATTTGCCGCGCTCTACGCTTGTGTGCTTCCGATGTTAGAAGGGCCATGGTCTTTAGGAAGCGTGGGAAGTCTCTTCCTTCTTACCCTGATGCTTGGAATTCTTATGGGTGGACCGCTGGCTGCTGTAGCCGGCATGACCGCCGGGATCACTCTTTTCAAATTCGGCCGCCACTTCTTTGCAGAGAATGGCGGCCGATCTTCTGAAGCCAGTACTGTGTAGCGGAGTCTTTCGCGATTTACTGCGTACCGTCGATCGCAAAATATCCCGCCGGCGCCGATCCACCGTTGCTCACACAGAACGCTTGAGCGGCGGTAGCCAGAGCCTGGACACCACGTAGTGAAACGTCAGTCTGATCGTGGGGCACGACTGCGGTGGTACAGGCAAAGGCCCTGTTACCCGTTGGATCGACCGAGCTGGCTACGATCAGATAGACGCGGCCGTTGCCGCCTCCGCTCCGCTCTGAACGCAGCAGAAGACCTGCCGCTCCGCCACTTGCATCCGGTGAGAAGTTCCCAGAACCTTGTGCGAACTGGCTCTCGTTCGAGAACACCTTCACGGAAACGGGTTGCGGCCCGCTGCACTGGTCCTGAGCAGTCGCGGCATAGCCAATGCTCGCCATGGTGTGGTCCGGTGTCCAGAGGACAGGCGATCCCACTGAAGCGCTTACCGCTGGTGCCGTTGTGTCGCGAACGGTGGCGGTGGTTGTGCATGCTACCGGAGCTGACTTGCCGTCAGTGACTGAGATATTCAGGTTATGAACACCCAGTGAAAACGGCTGAGTCAAAGTGAGCGCGGCTGTGGTGGGGGCAGGTCCGGTGGGTACCTGGTCCACACGCAGTTGTGATCCATCGGCATTCCAGGTCACGGTTAGCGCGTCACCATCAGGATCGGAGACGTGCGTAGCCAATGAAACCGGCGTACCCGCGTTGAGCGTGCACTCATTCACCGCGGGCGACGGGCAGATAATCGACGGCGGTTGGTTGGGCGTGTTCAACACACTGGCGATGAGCGCATTGGCATCTGCCGCCGGAACCTGGCCGATCGCCACCAGGCTGTTTACCAAGCTGATAGCAAGTTGGCTTGCCGAGGGAGCTAATCCCGCGGCAACGCGGAAGTTTACGATCCGGGTTAACTGATCGGTGAGCGATGGTGTCTGGGCCACGGTCAGTCCATTTTGCACCTCGCTTGTTTGTCCATTGGCCAGCGCCTGCAGGAACGCCGCCGTGTTGCGCTGCAATGTTGGCGACGAGCAGGCATCTCCAACTCCATCGAAGTCAGAATCCTTCTGGTCTGGGTTGGGCACGGTGGGACAGTTGTCGAGCTCGTCGGGGACGCCGTCACCATCGGTGTCGACGCCGGTTGCGGGCACTCCATTCCGCACCTGGAAGACGTACCTTCCTGCCTGATTACTACCAAAACTGTTATGGATCAGCCCAGTGGAAGGATTGTTGTCGAGAAAAGATCCGGGCAGTCCCGAGCCAGGCAGTTCAAAGAAAGTGCCCGGAGCACCGCTGCCGTTCGAGAATCCAACACGCGCTGCAGCCCCGCCCTGACATGCGCCATTGCCGCCGCTGGCTTCGCCGGTTTCCCATTGAATTGAGTTGTAGTTGAACTCAATGTCAAAGTTGCCGGGAGCAGAATCTGAGCGGTCAATCAGCACCACCTGGAAGAAGTCCAGTACGTTGGTGATTTCGGCAAAGCAGCCGACGCCCGGCCACGTGATGGCGAATGCAGGATGGCCATCGATGGTGCCGGGTCCGTACGTCACTTGATTTCCGACTCGAGTATCCACGTCCGCGAAGAACGGTGCCATGATCTCGCGTTGCGTGGTCTGCAAGCTAAACGGCGTGAATTCAGAGAGCTGCTGATCAAACGTTACGTTGCCGTTGTCATTCACAAACAGTGAAGAGAACGTCTGTCCGAAGAAGTTGATGGGGAAGCCGATGGCCGTTGGTCCGCTGGAGCCATCGTCGTTCGGCGGCAGGGCAAAGCTGTTAAACCCTGTGCGAATCGCCCCGCCCGATCCTCTGGGTCCGGCAACCGGCACCGTAAACGGAAAAACACTTCCGGTCGAGGATACGGTCCCTGCGACGTCTGACTCGGTGATTGAAGGAACAGAAAGGTTGGGCAGCAATTGGGTAAATGACATCGACAAGGCGAAAGTGCTGTCCACCGGGCCAATAATCTGCGTGTTATAGACGCCAGGCTGCGGTTCCACAACCAATACCGCGTTGCGGGCTGAATTCTGGATATAGGTGGAACCGGGAATCTCATTCACGATGGTGCCGTCGGGCAGAGTTCCGGTTCGAAGCCCGTTGGGATCGGTCACCAGTACGTTGTTGGGCGGGTCCTGGAAAGCGGCGATGGAGGTGACGCCGTCAAGATTGTTAATCAGATTCGTGTGCACGAAGGTTTCAATGCTCTGGAGCATTGAATTGAAATCTCCTGTCGGCGGATTCAAGGCGTCAAGGTTCACATAGAACGTAAGCGGCCCGGTGTTGTGAGGAATACCCAAAGCGGTGATATTAAAACCGTCAGTAGACCACTGCGCGACCCTGGCTGAGCCGCCGGGACTTGCGTTGATGAAACAGTTGTTTGCTCCGGAGCCAAAAGAAAAATTGCACTGCGGAATGGAAGATGCATCAATGCCGCCCTTGTCGAAGATCAGGACATTAGCGACTGCACGGCTGGTTCCCACTTGGAAAGACGGCCCGAAATCAAATCCGAGTTCGGTGTCCTGGAACAGGACCGGCAGCGCTCCAAGATTGGAAGTGACTGAACATTGCGCTGCCACTGAACCACCATTGGAGGTAAACGTCAGGGGAATCGAACCGTAGATCATCCGGTAGTCCTTCAAGGCCAGTTTTACCGGCGCGTTCACCTGCGGCAGCGTGACCGGGCTGGTCGATCCTGAGGACGGGCAGGGCGGTAGCGGCGGCGGAGGCGGCGGAACACTGCTGCCCCAGAAAAGCGGGTCAGGCGAATACGTGGTATCAAAACCGGCGGTTAGCGTGCCGGCGCTCTCCAACGGAATTTGAAATTCGGCAATCAGGTGATTGAACGGACAACTCGGCGATGTGCCGAAACTCGCCCGGCCCCGCTGACCTTCAATCTCAGGCACGCGCGTCTGTCCGCCGACCGACTGCACCTGGCCGTTCTCAAGAAAGATGATCGTGCCATCCGTGAAGATGTGAATGCTGTAGTGCACCAGCGCCGGCGAACCTGAAGCCTCATCGACGTTGGCAAAATTCACCAGGAAATAGTCATTCGGGCCCAATGGAGCAGTGCGAGAACACTCGTCATACATGAGGAAAAAAGTATCGGGAGGTCCGCCAGGATTCAGAAACGCGCCCTGATCAGCATAAAGATAGCTGTTACTTTGCGGAAAGAAAACAGGCGTGATGTCCGACCACTCCTGATGACCGTCTGGGCAGGTGGTAAAACTGCCGTCTGTTGAATGGCAAAAAGCGCTCTGATTGCTTGCGGCGTGAGCGGTTGGCACAACTAACGCAAAGAGGGCAAAAAACAGGCAGACCAACAGAAAACAGCGCTTACTGGCGTGCATCTTTCACGTCCTTTACTTTTGTGAGTACATCATTTGAAGAGCGCAAGTTTGCTCGCGTTATCAAATTGTGTCAATCCTTATTTTTTAAAGGAGTAACTGCGGCCTAGTGACGTGGAGATGAGAATCGTTACAGAAAAGTTCTTGCATGTCGATTCCGGTTGTGCAACGTTAACGAGATTACTACGCTCGCACAGTTAACAACCCTGCAACTTGAATGAGTTGACAGATTGACACTGGTTTCATCACAGCCTCTGAACGTCTCGTCAATAAAATAGAACGTGATGTCGGAAGGATAATGTGTCCAATAATCGCCGCTGGCTGGTCGTTTATTTAGACGCTCTGGGAACTCGTTGAGTTCGCGTTGGAAAATTCCGCTGAAGCTGAAAATATGATGTGGCCCTTTGGGGCTTGGCGTTCTATAGGGCTCCCTCGCTCCGCTTCGGGATGTTAGGAGAGCTCACGTATGCTCATCATGTGCCGGGATGGCCTGCTGTTGCGTCTGGCTTAGTTGCCATGCTGTGGTCTGCCAGTTATCTTTTGCGACGACGCCTTTGATCCATGGCGGCAGATCAAGCCGCAAATAAGTAGCCAGAGAAAGAGCATAAGGCTCATATAGGTTGCGCAGACGCGTTAGCTCCTGCAGCGCGCCGTCGCCTTCGGCCAGGACAAAGCCTTCAGCGTTTAGGCGCTTGCGGAGTTCATCCAAAGCTTCTGGGGGAAGGCGGTTGATCTTTTCTTCTTTGGCCGGAGGAGCGGCAAAAACCTGGCTGAGATCGACCAGCGCATGCCGCGCGATGGCAAACGTCATCCGCGCTTGGTATTGGCACATGCCTTCAAGGCCCACCATGGCGAGAGAGCAAACGTCGAGAATGGCGGTGAGCGAGGCGATCCATGACTGATTGTCATGCTGGGAGCGGAAGTACGCCAGCACGGGATAAGAAAGATGGCTTTCCATCAAGTCGGCTGACCAGATTTCCCAATCTTCCAGCAATTGCGTGAGCGCTTCCATGCCGTGGACGCCGCTTTGACGGCGCAACAGCTCATATGCTGTGGGTGGAGAACCGGCACGCGCGTCCAGCAATGAGATGGTGACTTCACGCCGGGAAAACGCCTGATACAGCACCGGCAGATAGCCGATGACAAGAGCCAGATATCCAAAACCAATGCCCGCTTCAAGAACAGTAATGAAACGTCCTAAACCAGAGGCGGGCAGGACGTCGCCCAAGCCAAGCGTGAACAAGGTGGTGCCGCTCAGGTACATGGCATTGCCAAGGTCGCTGGCAAAGAGCGCGCCGGCAAGCTTATCGTGCAGGCCGTAATGCAGCAGCCCAAATCCAACTACCAGCGTAAGCGCCCAAAGAGCGAGCAGCAGAAGCAGTGAGAGCGGTCCATAATAGCTGAGCAGGGAATCATGTTTCTTTTTGGTGCGGCGCAGGTTGGCGAGCCACGTCCAGGGCCGCCAGGTGGCGCGATAGAAAAATCTGGTCAGCCGGAACTGGCGCGTGACGCGGCGCGGAAGCACGATGGTCTCAAAAGTCTCCCACAGGACCATGAGGATGAGCACAATACCGAGAATGACGGCAAAAATTTTCACGAACCGGAATCTCCGCAGGCATTAGAGTATCTAAAATGCAGAAAGAACTCAGCTTTTTGTAACCAACGCAAACTCAAAGGACTCCTGTACAAGTGAAATCATTGATGCAACTACTGCTTGGGCATCCTTATATAGTGCTGCTGGCGTCCGGACTGCTGGAGCGCGTTGGCGCGCCGCTGTTGTTTTCTCCCGTGCTGGTGGCCGCGGGCGCGCTGGCTGCCAGCGGACATCTGCGCTTTGATGTTGCCGTATGGATTGCGCTGGCCACGTGCGTGCTGGGCGATACGTTATGGTACGAGATTGGCCGGAAAAAAGGCGATCGCGTTTTGTCCATGCTTTGCCGCATCTCCCTGGAGCCCGATAGCTGCGTGCGCCGCTCAAAAGTGTTTTTTGAAAAAGGCGTCAACCGGACGCTGATCTTTTCCAAGTGGCTGCCCGGAGTTTCCCACGTGGTGCCTGCCGTAGCCGGACTATCCGGAATCGAGCGCCAGCATTTCTTTGTGACCAACACAGCCGGTTCGGCCCTATGGATCGTAGTGCTGATGCTCGCCGGATATCTTCCCGTGGAGCGTATGCACGTGGCGTCCGCAGTGGGCCCGATTCTGTTTGAAGCCAGCCTGCTCGCGCTGGCATTAAACGTGGGCATTAAGTATGCGCAGCGGCGCCAATTTTTGAATGCGCTGTATAAGTCGCGCATCACGCCGGAAGAGGTGCGCCAGATGCTGGATGCGGGCGAGCAAATTGTGATCCTGGATTTGCGGCATCCGCTGGATTCAATTGCCGACGAGCGGACTCTGCCGGGAGCTATCCGCGTGCTGCCCGCCGAAGTTACCAGCCGCGCTGACACATTGCCTAAAAACCAGGAGATCATTCTCTACTGTACTTGACCTAATGAAGCCACCAGTGCCCGTGTGGCACAGCAACTACAGAAACTTGGCATTACGCGCGTACGTCCCTTGCAGGGCGGCTTTGCCAGTTGGAAGGAACTTGGCTACCCGTTGGCCGATCCAACTGACGTTGCGTGGGCAGCGACGCTGCGCTGAGTTTACCTGAAACCTTCATTTAAATATGCCGGCTTTTAGGTCCTGCTCCGCTTGCTGGATATTTTCCGGCTTGCCCAGATCGCGCCAGTAATATTCGTCGGCGCGGAAGGCTTGAATATTTTCACCTTGCGCTGCCAGCCGCAGATACGCTGGAATGATGGAGAAAATGCCGTCTTCAGTAAGCAGAGGAAAGATTCGCGGGGAGATTACGTGAATGCCGGCGAACGCGAGTTCGGACATAGTTTGTGAGGGCCGTACGATCTCTGTCTTTTCTTCATTGACCAAGCGGCGGCCGCAGAGCTGAAGGTGATGGTTGAAGAGCAGGTAGCGCGATGTTTTTCGATCCTGAACTGCGAGTGTTGCCAGCGCCGCGCTTTGTTTGTGAGCTTCAACCATCCGTTGAAGGTCGATATTGCTGATGACATCGACGTTGTGAAGAATGAAGGGCTCGTCTGGATTTGCGTTCGCGCCGAGATTGGCGCTGGTGTCGCCGCTTGCGGCCAGAAACCATGCGGCTTTTTTCAGGCCGCCGCCGGTATCCAGCAAAACGTCTTCGCGGGAAAATTCAATGTGCATACCGAAATTGCCGGCGGCTTTTACATGGCCGATCACCATGTCAGCGTAATGATGGACGTTGATGATGACATCGTTGATGCCAAAGTCGCGCAGGCGGGTGAGCGTGATTTCCAGCAGCGTTCGTCCGCCGACTTCAACCAAAGCTTTAGGGCGATCATTGGTCAGCGGACGCAGCCGCGTACCCAGGCCGGCAGCCAGCACCATGGCTTTCATTGGCCGGGTTTCTCCAAGGGCAGTTTTTCTAAGCCCAGCTTCTCGAGCTGCATTTTTTCCAATTCCATTTTCTCTAATTCAATGTGACGCAGCACAACTTCAACGCCAGCTTTGGCCCGCAGATGTTTGGCCAGTTGCTCCGCCAGATAAACTGAGCGATGCTGGCCGCCGGTGCAACCGAAAGAAGCCGTCAGGCTTTTGAAGCCTCGGCTCTGGTAATTGCTGATGCTCGCGTCCACCAGCGCCTGAGCATTTTGCAAATATTCATCCACGCTTTTGTGCTGGCACAAATAGTCGATCACCGCCGCGTCCTTGCCGGTGAGAGCTTTGAAGCGTTCTTCGCGTCCGGGATTGGGCAGGCTGCGAGCGTCGAAGACAAATCCGCCGCCGTGGCCGGTTTCGTCTTTCGGCGGACCGCCGCGGTGAAACGAGAAGCTAAAGATTCGCGCGACAAGTTTGTCTGTCGCGGCGGCAGGCAAAAGCGGTTGCGGTTTGTCAGTGCTGCGCCCGCGCCGGTCGCCTTCGACAGTCAAGGCCAGCAGTTTCTGTGAATCCAGAATGCCCTGGAACGCGCTGGTAAGCGCGGGCAAAGCGATGGGCAAACTAGCATTCTGCAAGAGCCAGCGCAGATTCTTGATGGCGTACGGAACGCTTTGCAGGAAGTGAGGCTTGCGTTCATAGAATCCGCGAAAGCCGTACGCGCCCAGCGCCTGCATAATGCGCGCGTACACAAACGCATAGTAATGATGCATGAAGGCGTCGCGCTCAAGGCCAATCATGCCGCGCAGCGTTTCAGTGTAATGGTCCAGCAGCTTCTGCCGCAGCGCCGGAGGCAGGTCTGCCTTGGCGTCATAGAGCAGGGAAGCAATGTCATAGTGCAAAGCGCCTTTGCGTCCGCCCTGATAGTCCAGGAAAAAGGGCTCGCCATTCAGCAGCATCACGTTGCGTGACTGGTAGTCGCGATAAAGAAAATAATCGCGCGGGGCGGTCAGCAGAAACTTGGTCAGGCGGCTGAAATCGTTTTCCAGCGCCTGCTCACTGAAGGCGATCCCGGCCAGCCGGAGAAAGTAATACTTAAAATAATTCAGGTCCCAGGCAATCGACTGCCGATCAAAGCTGGCGCGCGGATAGCAGACTTTGTAATTCAGGTCGCGGCCGGCTTCCACCTGAAAGCGCGGCAGCGCCTGCACTACCTTTATATAGGCGTTCACCACAGCGGAGGCAATGTTTTCTCCTGCGCGATTGGCCACCAGAAACTCAAACAGCGTGGTGTCGCCCAGGTCCTGCTCCAGATAAGCGCCGTGGCGAAGGTCGTCGGCATAGATCTCCGGGACAGGCAGGCCGTGCCGGCGGAAATGGCGCGAGAACTCAATAAACGCGACGTTTTCTTCCCGCACGTCATACAAAATGCCGATGGCGGTCTGACTGCTTTGAAAATCGTTTTCTCC
>DASXJO010000778.1:0-4070 GCA_036497385.1 Candidatus Angelobacter sp.
CAGCAGCTCTTCCTTGTTCTCATAATGGCGATAGATGGCCATGGGCGAGCAGCCAATTTTGGAGCCGATGCGCCGCATGGACACGCTCTCATATCCTTCACGCGCAAAGAGATCGCGGTCCGCATCGCGGATCTGGTCACGCAAGGGAGCGTGGGAACGACGGGCTTTTGCTCGTCGAGCACCGACAGCGCGTTGGGTAGCGATAGGCAAATGCCAACTCCAAGCTGTATGTTTACACCGTACACATATTGGATGTCAAGAAGGAGCTTTTGAATTCATACAATTCGCCTCAACAGCGTATGAGCGATAGAAAGCAAGGCTATCGCTCATTTCCATGGTCCAAGCGCACACCGGAAGGGTCGCGTGCCGGAAGAATAGATCAACAGGCCGGACCTTGCACGTTCAATCTCCTGTGGGCTGGACTGTGGGACGTCGCGCCTAAGTCCAGGATTGAAAATCCTTCCAGGAGTTGAAGATATGGTAGGCCCGAATGGACTCGAACCATCGACCTCTTCCGTGTCAAGGAAGCGCTCTAACCAACTGAGCTACGGGCCTAGAGATACAGGATGGCGTCATTCATTCTAACACTTCCGGCTGCGAGTACGGCCAAATCCCCCCGAAAAAGCCGGCGTCGCACATCGCAAGAACCTTGGTAGACTGGCCCATTGGCATGAGCACACTTCTTGTAATCGGCGATTCAGTGGTCTGGGGCCAGGGACTGGCGCATGAGCATAAGACCGCGAGCATCATGGCAAAGCATTTAGGCGCTGAGATGACGATGCTGGCCCATTCCGGGGCAAAAATCGGCATACGTGATTCATACACCGTCACTATGCCCTCGGCCGAGATTCCTTGTTTTTTCCCGACGATCCTGCAACAGCTACAGGAGTTCGATGGCGATCCCGCGAGCGTGGAATGGGTGGTGATGAATGGCGGCATCAATGACGTGGAAATCCAGCGGGTTTTCAATCCCATGATCCCGCAGTACGAGCTTGAACTGCACATACGAAATTATTGCGGGCGAGACCTGCTGGCAATCCTGCAACTGGCAACCCAGAAATTTCCGAATGCGCGGGTGCTGGTGCTGGGATACTATCCCGCGCTGAGCCACCTGAGCCGCGCGGAAGGCGTGGAGAGCCTGTATTCGCTGGTGCATGGAGTAAAGTTTGCGCCGCTTTTTGACGCCGATATTTTCCGCAATGAACTAGTTGAGCATTGTGTACGGTTCTGGAAGCTTTCTACCGGACTTTTTCGGAGCGCGGTGGCGCATGTGAATCGCGAGGCAGGAGACAAGCGGGCCGTCTTTGTGGATTGCGGCATGGAAGAAGCGAACGCGGCGTATGCGCCAGAGTCGCTATTGTGGGAATGTGAAAGCAATGATCCCAATAAGGCGCCGGATGAATCCGTGGCGAAACGGCGCGTGGCCTATGAATTGGTTGGAGCGGGCGATCTACAGAAGAGCCAGGTAATGCTTTCCGCCGTGGCGCATCCCAACGTAGCCGGCGCTGCCAGAATGGCAGAGCAATGCATCAAGGCGATTGCGGCACCCGCGTCTGTCAGCGCCTGAATAAGAACTCCTGCATGACAGGTGGGTTCTGCTCGAAGTCACTATAGCCGCTCCGCGCCATGGTAATCTTAAGTGCAATTTCTCGGCACTACTCGAATGCATCAAGAGACGCCAACCCGATGAATGCTGGACAGCTCGTCCTGGTTACACTGCAAAATCCGCGAGAGAAATTCTGGGGCATGCTGTTGGCATTGACGCCCGCGGGGGCCAGCTTGCGCGGCGTGGATTTGCAATCGTTTGATGATTTTATACAGATGGTGAAGGCGGGCGAGGCCAGCGCCGCAAACACGGTTTTCTTTCCTATGCATCGTGTGCAGAGAATGGAAGTGGACGCGCGCAACGGCGGATTGCCTTCACTGGCGGACCAGTTTGCGGCCAAGACGGGACGTGACGTCAACGAGTTTTTTCAGGATTCGCAGTGATGCTCCGCCAACTGAAATCCGCGCCAAATTTGCTCACGCTGCTGCGGCTGATCTTTGTTCCTTTCGTGGTGGTGGCCATCCAGCAGCAGAGATACGCATGGGCGCTGGCAATATTTGTGGTGGCGGGAATCACTGACCTTCTGGACGGATTGCTGGCACGCGTGCTGCAACAGAAGACCACGCTGGGTCAATACCTTGATCCCATTGCCGATAAGTTGCTGCTGAGCACAATGTTTCTGATGCTCTCAATCGCGCATATCATTCGTTGGCCGGTCACCATCCTGGTGTTCAGCCGGGACATCATGATCCTGATTATCTGCACGCTGCTGTACGCCACCGGAACCATGAGGACATTTCGTCCTAGCTGGTTTGGCAAGGCCAACACCGCAGTACAGGTTTTGAGTGTGCCGCTGGCGCTCATCTACCAGATCAATTTTTCCAACTGGGCCCGCCTGGGAAAGCGGTGGAGCATTTATGCCACCGTGGCGCTAACTACCATCTCCGGCGTTCATTATGTGCTGCGACTCGCCCTGGATCTGCGCTCTGCTGGGAACAAGACGGACAGCAGCGAATCCGCGAGCACATCGTAGATTCTTTGTCTTGGGCCTAAGGGACAATACACTGATGGTCAGCGGCGGTTACGTAAACCACTGATTTCCCGTGCTATGATCGGCCCCATCCCCACCATATTCACAATCCCCAGGACAATTTGGGCGATGGAAATAGTGCAGCAATTAGGACGGTATGAGATCGTCGCCGAGCTTGGACGCGGCGCGATGGGCGCCGTGTTTCGCGCGCGCGATCCAAAGATCGATCGCACAGTTGCCATCAAAACGATTGCGGTTCCCCCTTCCTCCAAGCACGACGCCGAACATTATCGCCAGCGATTCTTCCGTGAGGCGCAAGCTGCGGGCCGAATGTCACATCCGGGAATTGTGACGATCTATGACGTGGGAGAAGACGAGGCCACGCACACGCCATTCATTGTGATGGAGTGCGTTGAAGGCGATTCGCTGGACCGTGTGGTTGCGGCAATATCAACAAGGATATTGCCACGCGAAATCGCTTTAAAACTGCTGCGACAGGTTGCTGAAGCACTGGATTACGCGCACAGGCACGGCATTGTTCATCGTGACATTAAGCCCGCCAACATCATGGTTACGCCTGAAGGCCGGCCGAAGATAACAGATTTCGGCATTGCCAAGGTAGCGATGGCGGAAACCACCCTGCCCGGCCATGTAGTGGGAACACCTGCGTATATGTCTCCGGAGCAGCTCAACGGCAAGACAGTGGATGGGCGCTCCGATCTTTTTTCTTTGGGCGTGATTACCTATTGGCTGCTGACGGGAGTGAAGCCGTTTGACGGCGCCACGCTCACGGAAATTTGCGTTCAGGTAGTGACAAAAGATCCCGCACCGCCCAGCGAGATCGCGTCTGGTCTGAACATGGACTTTGATTACGTGTTGAGCCGCGCGCTAGCTAAAGATCCTGAGATGCGCTACCAAAGCGGCAGTGAAATGGCGGCAGACCTGGACGATCTGAGTGCAGGCAGGAAACCGAGGTCAATCGTTCGACCAGCGAAGACCCAACTGGTCCCGCAGATTGGCGGGATGACGGCGTGGCAAGGAAAAGTGGCAGCTGTGGCGACTGCGCGGAATCCGCAAGCTGCGGTCCAAAAGAGCAATCGCAGCCGAAGAAAGTTGTTGATCTATTTCACAGTGGCGGCGGTTTTTTTGTTGGCGGGCGCGGGTTTTTTCGCGTTGAACTTTAGCCGTTCAAAGCCGGCAACGTTGCAGATTATGGGGCAATATCCATTCCATAGCGGCGAAATCTACATATGGGTGGACGGCGACCTGCGCTACCACGACGAACTGCGTGGTATTGCAAGTCCACGGGTAAACTCTTCACATAATCCGACCGCGAATGAAAGCCTGGGCATTACGCTGCCCGTAACGGCGGGGCGGCATACTGTACGCATACAGGTGGACGCTGAAGGACAAATCCACGATCATGACACGGCTATCCCAGGCTACTTCCGGGCTTACAGCCAGAAGACGCTGATGGTTGACTTTGCCAGCCGA
>DASXJO010000779.1:0-2345 GCA_036497385.1 Candidatus Angelobacter sp.
GTAAGGCGCAACGCAGCTCAAAGCGCGAGCGCCATTGTAGGTAAATCCCAAAGCGCGTGCGCGGACGCGAGTAGGGAATAGCTCGCTACCGATAATCCCTGATCCAGCGAAGAAGCCCGTGCCAAAGAATCCAACAAACGCGCCCAGGATCAGGATGATCCATGGCGTGCGCGCTGCCGCGTACAACGGAATCAGCCCAGCAGCGCACAGCGTATAAAGAATCAAAGATCGTTTGCGACCCAGCTTGTCCGCGAACCAGCCATAACAAAGATATCCAGGAAACATCCCTACAAGATTCAACGTGACAAGCAGGGTAGTGGTGTTCATCATGCTCAGGCCGCGCCCGCCTTTTTCCACCGGCAAAGTCAGGTAAGGCGGCATCCAACTGAACAAGCCCCACCACGCAAACAGGCCAAAGATATTCAGCAGCAAAAGAAAAGTCGTCTGTTTGCGAAAGGCCGGCGAGAACACTTCAGAGAACGGCGCTTTGGCGCTCATCTGATCTCTGTGCTGCTGCCACATCTTGGATTCAGGCACGCTCTTCCTGATCCACAACGTCACCAGAGCCGGCAGCACGCCCACGAAAAAGACAAAGCGCCAGTTTTGGTGCAGCTTGTCGAGCACCACCCACGCCACTATTGCCGCCGCAGCCAACCCCCACGCCCATGCGCTCTGCACAATGGCAATCGCTCGCGCTCTCAGATGAGTTGGCCACGTCTCCGCCACCAGCGTTGCGCCGGTGTTCCACTCGCCGCCCATACCCAGGCCAAGTACAAAGCGGAAAGCGATGAGCACCACAATCGAAGTCGAGAAGCCCGAGCCCAGCGAGCACAGCGAATACGTTAAGATGCTCAGCATCAGCGCCTTGGTGCGTCCAATTCGATCTGCGATGAAACCGAACAAAATGCCGCCAATCCCTGAAGCCAGCAGCATGAAAGCGTTCGGCAACCCGGCAATGGCTTTGGAATGAATCCCCAACGCGTTCATCACATGAATCTGCACGTTGCTGTAGAGCAGGACGTCGAATCCATCCAGGCCCCAACCCAGCGCCGCCGCAACCAGCGTGCGCTTCTGTGCCGGCGTGACTTGAGAGATCGTGGGGAGTGTGGTGGAGGCCATGAGACGTGGGGATTCTATCAGCTTTTCTCTTTGTCTCGAGCGGAGCGAGAGAACCCTAGTTTCTGAAATCCCGAACGTAAGCGTGAGGGATCCCTATAACAGCCATGCTGCTTGGGGAGAATGCACGATTACGATAGGGATCTCTCGCTGGCGCTCGAGACTTCGGAAAAAGCTCTGCTCCGGATCGTCTGAAAAATCAAGATTCTCCGTGTCTCCGTGTCTCCGTGGTGAGCGGCCCCTTTCCCATCAACTCAAAATATCTCTGCGCTCTTCTCACATCTTCGCCAATCTGCTCCCGCAACGCCTCAATCGAAGGAAACTTGATCTCCGGGCGCCGCCATTTCAAGAATGAAATTTCCACCTCGGTCTGCGCCGTAACGTCCAGCGGATGAAAATCCAGCAAGTGAGTTTCAATCGCAAAAGACTCGTCGCCAAATGTGGGCCGCAGGCCAACGTTGGTGACGGAATTAAAAGTTTCGTTGTCCACGCGCGTGCGCGTCAGGTAGACGCCGTTGCCGGGCACCAGATCGTCATAGCGGCTCAAATTGATGGTGGGCACGGTGTATTTGTGGCCGTAACCCCGTCCCCGACCGGGAGCGCCGGTAATGCTAAAGACGCGCCCCAGCAGCCGCCGCGCCATGCTGACTTTGCCTGCCAGCAGCAGCCTGCGTATCTGGCTGCTGGAAACTGGAATGCCGCGCACCATCATTACCGGATAGACGCGTACGGCAAAGCCAAACTGTTGCCCCATCTCTTTCAGGCTTGCGGTAGTGCCCTGCGCATTGTGGCCAAAGTGAAAATTATCGCCTTCATGCACTTCCTTTGCGTGCAATTTGCCGGCAAGAATATCGCGCGCAAATTCTTCCGGAGTAGTCATGGAAAAATCGCGAGTAAAAGGAATTTCCAACAGCGCGTCTAGGCCGGTTTGCGCCAGCAGCGCTTCTTTTTTTGCCAGCGGCGTAATCAAACGCGGCGTCATGTCGGGACGCAGAATGCGAAACGGATGTGGCTCAAACGTTACCGCCACAGCTTTGCTGTGGTTTTTGCGTGCCCGCTCCGTCACTTCTTTGAGTACGCTCAGATGCCCGCAATGGATCCCATCAAAATTTCCTACGCTGACGATCGTTGGTCCAAAATCTGCGGGCACTTCCTCCAGCGAGCGGAAAATTCTCATGCGATCTCGAACTCCAGCTTCAGCCCGTCATGCGCCAGGCGCACATGTTCCG
>DASXJO010000780.1:0-1895 GCA_036497385.1 Candidatus Angelobacter sp.
TCAGCGCCTGCAGCCAGCCCATCCGGTTCTCTGTCTTGTTCTGCGCCCAGATGCGGATGAAGGCCAGAACGGACTTCATCTCGTATTTGCCGCGTTCCTCGTCAAAATGGCAGGCGCCATAAGACTGGTTCATGGCAAACAACTTCTGTCGCCGCAGTTCCTTGTCGAGACTCTGCCGTACCGCGTCCCACTCGGCTTTGGCTTTCTCCAGTTGTGCTTTGAGGTGTTCACGCCGCGCGGCGATCTTCGCGATCATCGCTGCATAGGCCTGATTGACGAACCGGCATTCCTTCATCATTTCGCGGGTAACGTTTTCACCGACGACGAGCGACTTGAATGCCTCAATCGAGGCCTTGTTGATCAGCAGATCCTCAATCTCCTTGCGGACGTGGTTGTAGAGTTTCCCGATGCGGTCTGACTCTTCCACCTCGAGATGTAGCGGCAGATCAGACACCCGGCGTTCATTCTTATGACGAAGCCAGGGTGCTTGTCGTACCTGCTGGCGTATTTCGGAAACGAGTTTTAAATCCGGCTGAACTTGCCACTTGAGGCTGTCGAGCGCGTTCTGGAGTTCCTTCGCCAATTGCTGGGCAAGCTCTTCTTTGCCCGAAGCACGGCAGGAGGTCATCAAATCGGTGATCGAGCCGATGTGATTGCCCCGGGCCTTCATGGCTACGTGCTCCAGATTGAACCAGGGATCGCGGGCCTTGTTGGCTTTGTTCTTTCCCTGTTGCGCTCCCAAACCTCGTGAAAACCGGTCCTTCACAAAGCGCGAAAACCGGTCTTGCTCGACCACGCAGATCCAGTCGAAATCAAAGTCGCCGCCGTTTTTTTTTGCTGTTTCGGAATGGAGAACATAGGCGCCCTCCAAGCGTAGTTGCCCCGCCATCAGGTCGCGTCCTTCAGCTTCGGTCAGAACGCAACCTTGCGCAGCAACGTGCTCGCTCAGATGCTTCACGATCAATGGGTCGTGTAAGTTCCTGAAAGGCAGAAGATCGTCAACCATGCGTATCGGGTAACGGACACAAAGCCCCCACTTCGAGGCCAGTGGAACGATAGCGCTGTGCTCGGGAATCCAGTCGGAGCCTGAGAGCACCTTGCCATCTTTCAAAAAGAGATATCCGTCATCCATCAAGGCAAATGCGGGCAGACGGAAGCCTCCTCCAGTCGTCACTTTGTACGCCCAGCGAGCAAGAAGTTTGTTCAGTTGATTGTTGACGTAAGGATGACGAACGATCTCGCCGCTCGCGTCAGCCAATAGCAGGCCTTCGACGATTCTGAATTCTTCGCCAGTATCCTGGTCCAGATCCGGAAGGCTGTCCGGATGCCGTCCCAAAATCTTAAGAAGTTCTTCATAACGGCCTTCGCTTACCGCTCCACTCAGCTTGCGCACCTGCTCCATGGCCTGTGGTAAAATTTCCAGCTGAATTGAGTCCTCAGGTGCATGTTCAAGCAACGTGTAACTGGACTCAAACTCGAGCTGGCGGGAGAATTCGCGGATGCCTGTCACGACATCACCGCGAAATCTTCTGCCCGGCCCGAAGATCGAGTACATCACCGCCGGAACTTTCAACCCTGGTTTGACCGCACTCTCTGGCAGAATGAAATCCGCCTCAAGCGCGTCGGCAACATCATCCTCCATGACTTTGAATGAGCCTTTCGCCTGGGTGTTGGAAAAGGCCATGCGAAACTGGTAGAAGCGGTCACTCGGAAGGATTTTCCGGTGTACCTCCTGTTTCGCAATCTGGGCGAGCTCTTGCCTTTCCTGCTCGCCCAAAAGTTCCTGGTCGGGAGGCTTGTCATAGCGGTCCCTGAGGAGCCGGCCAATTTCCTCCATCACGAGCTGCTGCTCATGGGTTTGCTGGAGCTTCAGAAACAATGAACGCCTGATCCAT
>DASXJO010000781.1:0-7178 GCA_036497385.1 Candidatus Angelobacter sp.
TTGGCAATTCCGGCGATTTTGGCAATCTCTTCTCACCCGCCCTCGCCTGCGCAAATTGTTCAGTTCTTGATTTGTAATGGTCGGATCGAATTGTTCGCAGCTAAAACACAAAAGCCAATATCTAAAAGCTAATGGCTAAGAGCTGGCGGCCTTCGGCCGCCTCTCACACTCCCGCGACCTATCCAATGGCGAATGTCTTGCGCAGGAAATAACACCCTTTTTGAGGGCACACTTCCAGTCCACTAGAGGCCGCGGAAGCTGGGACCCAAACGGGAGGCCACAGTCCACAGAGGTGCAGGCCTTTTTGGGGTTTCCCCCGGACAGCCAGGCTTTATCCCTGACTGCTGCTCCGCCGGCGCCGCTCCCGTCAGAACATAGCGTAGAATAACCGAAAGGCACATTCCGAGTCAATCAAAATCTGCACTTTCTGGGTGCTTTTTTTAACGCTGGACGAGGCATTCATGCCTAATTTAACGGTGGACGAGGCATTCATGTCTGATTTTAACGGTACGAGACATTCATGCCCGATTTGTCCCCGGTGGAAGAGCGGGCCCTTCAGGGCCGCGTCAAGGGAACAACCAAATGGGGCTTTAGCCCCTGAGGTTCGTATCAGGGCACGGCTTTCAGCCGAGCCGACATCTCCTTCGAAAAGCATCAGCAAACGAGACAAGTGTCAGGGCACGGCTTCCAGCCGTGCCTTAGGATCCAAAAAGTCACCGGGCTTTAGCCCCTGAAAAACCGATTATATGCACGAAGCCATTCCCATCGCGCGCTAGAGCAGGCATTTATGCCTGCGTCCGCTGACCAGGACAAATCCGGCTTTAGCCTCTGAGGTTCGTATCAGGGCACGGATTCATCCGTGCCGCAAAGGTTGGAAATAGAATCGGGCTTTAGCCCCTGAAAAACCGATTATCGTGACTTTGGCGTTTTAGGGAGTTCTACCGAAACATTCGCCGCTCCGGCCTTCCCTACCACCTCGCCCCTGCACAAAAACAAAGAGACACCCGGGCGTTGCCAGGCTGTTACAAAATTTATTTGACGCTCCGGATTTCCGGAGCGTTCGTTTGGTTTTGTAACAGCCTGCAAACGCCGGGTGTCGAGGTTTTGGCCCTTCCTGCAAGAGCGTCCTTTTCAGGACAGCTTCCCATCAAAACCCTTCCTCCCCCACCACATGCCATCCCGAACCGAAGTACATGCAAAAAGGTCGCCCGCTCTGACCCACTCAGGTGCGCAGGTGAGGGAGCTGCTCCGCTGCAGCATGTCAATCCGCCGATTCCCATCAAAGCACAAGAGCTCAAAATCTCGGCAACATATTGCTCTCCTCCCCCATTCATAACCCAGAGAGGTGACTCCCATGCCCTACCGCCTCCGCAAATTCACTGACGCCCAATTGTCCGAACTTCTTCGTCAATTCCGCGACTCCGTGTGGCGCACTTTTCCCAACGACGCAGGCCTCGCCGACGAAATTGAAGATCAGTTGGTCAAAAGAGGCAAACCGGAATTGACAGAGAAGACGCAAAAAAAACTCGCGAGATGGTGTCGGACAAATGGATCTCTGTATCAACAAGCCATGCCGGTCGCCCAAGAAATCAGCCGAATACTCTACGGCGAAGTCATTGACCGCGAGGTGCTGCGCACATGAACAAGGATTTATTTACCAGTAATATTGATGTTGTCAAATTGGTGCATACTCTCGCGCATGATGTGCCCCAGGGAGCCAGCCGCAATCCGGACTCTAATTCGCAGTGGACAATTTCTGTGAAGGACGTCCTGCATAAACTTGGAAGCGAGAAGGGATTTAAGGTAGAGAGTCGGCGCACCAAAAACAATCTCGACTGCCATGAATGGCTTTACGACGTTGTCTGGCTGCGTCAGCCGCCACATACTGCCATGGAACTTGCCGCCGAATCAGAGTGGGGAGATCCCGGATCTGTACAGGACGACTTTCAAAAGCTTCTTTGCATTAAAGCTCCGGTGAAGCTGCTGCTATTTGCCTTTAAGAAAGAGTCCAACAGTTCAATCGCTGTATGGAACGGTATAAGAAACTACCTGAATGATTATCCTCATCATGTATCTGGGGAAATTTACGTTTTTATGGAGTTCCACGCGAATAGTTGTCATTTTGCCATTAAAAAAATCGAAAAAACAGGCCCGCAGAGTTTTGATTTGAACCCCGAAGAAATAAGCGCGCGAGAGTGCCGGTCGCTAAAGAGCATGGAAAGACTAGGTTATAACCCTTCGTGTCCGATTTGTCCCCGAAGACTATCATTTACACTCAACCCCTAGCAAAGGGCCGCGTAATTCCTAAAGCCCTGCGAAACTGCCCGCACCACCGCGATCCAGCACCGTAGGTGCGACATAAGTTAGCCCAGCACGGCCCGAGGCGCGCTTGCGCGCTGAAGAGGCAAGTGCTGGGTATCGAAGAAAGAAGACCATTCCTTGCTGCCGCAGGCCCGCGCGTAGCGCAGCGGAGCGCCATCAGCTAGTCCACAATCCTCCCGTTGACGCAAGCGCCTGATGGTCCCCTCGATAAAGGCTAGTTGTTAGAATTGATAACGAATACCCTCAAAAGTCTCTGCAGTCGCCAAACTCGAAAGTAGGTATGTGATGGCCACCAGCACAGCATTAGATCGTGACGCGCTTTATTACCCGTACATTCACATCACAGATATTAATTGGTTGAAGTCAACTCTCCTCTGTTTTCCGAATGTCCGGAGAATGGTTCCTACCAGCTACACACCCGACGACTCCAAGGAAATCAGAGAATTTTGCGAAGTAACAGGTCCGCGAGGTACGCCGCTCTTAACCTCTGTAAATCTTTTTTCTCCTGGGGCATCCAGAGCAGAGTTGAATTTGCTCGCGAGACTCCAGGCAAATGACAGGTTTATACGGTCGCGTTACTCCCGGTTGAAAACCCTCCAGCAATATCCAAATCCAGCCGACCACTTTCTCTTGCATGACGAAAAGATAATTTCTCAGCTTTCCAATTATCTGGTTGGATCAGAAGGAAAAGATGCTCTGGCGTGGAGGACTGCGGCTCCTCCCGATCGCCCAACCCGTTCCGAGGTAGGACAGTGGCTCGCTCTGCATCCTACCTTGGGCAGCGCGATTCTGTCGGTCAAAGCGATCTCGATCGCCGACGAGTTCGGCCTTGATATCGTCACTGACTCTTCTTTTGTTCATCATAGTGTGGTGTCAACGCAAGAAGATGACATTTTCGAAGACCTCATTGGCAAACCTGCAATTAAGCGTAAGCCTACTGCGGATGAGACGGTGGACGATCTTACTGAGATTGTCATGGCGACAAACTTCGATGCGAGCAAGCTATCCGCGAAACAGATAGCAGAGTTACTTTCCGATGGAAAGGACTTAAAACGATTCAAGGATGAATTGGTTCCGCTAGCGGCTAGTATCCCCGCCATTAGTGACCCAAAAGAGCGGGAGCAAAGATTGAAGGCAGCTGCTGATGAAGTTGTTGAAAAATGGAAAAAATACAGAAAATCCCTGCCCAGATTTGCACTGGATGCACTTGTCGATACAACTGAGGTCAAGTGGCCAGATGTGACGAACTCGCTAATTTTAGCTGGCAGCAGCGCCTTAACAATCGGCAGCGGTGTCGGCCTAAGCATTTTTCTGGTCTCTTACGCTGGTCTCAAGATTTGGCGAAAATATAAAGAGGCATCCTTGAGTCCTTATGCATATCTGAATCGAATCGGTAAAGCGCAGGGCAAGAGTCAGTCATTCCTGTCTTTGCCCCCACTAAGCTAATTTGGCGGGTACCCCGCCCTCCCCGTCCATTTTCCTCCCTCACGATGCTGTGGGTGCGGACAACTTGCGCCCGTTACGCCCCCGCAGCTCTGCGCGCTTCGGGATACAGCGTGCTCTTGTCGATAGGAAGCTGAAGGGCCGTAGCTGCCTCTGGCGTCACATCATGCCCGCCCTTCAGATTCACCCACAATGACTGACGGTATAGATTGGTCCCCAGGGAATGCCCCACCATCCGGCCACCAGGGTAAGCAACGTCCAGATGAGGCCTTTTACTGTTGGGCTTTCATCGGCGCGCAGAAAATAGATGTCCGTGCCGCGTTTGAATGTCATGATGAGAACGGAGACGCAATACTGGTACTGCACGAATCTGCCGCCGCTCTGGAGTTCATTTGCAAGTTGCTGAGGATTCATTCCCTCTATGCCTACAATTTTCGCCATATGAGCCTCACGCTTTGGACGTTCCACGAGGAAAAATGAAGGGGGTGCCCTACTTTACCGAGGAACGTCACTATCGGCAAGCACAAAAGTGCTGAAAGGCCGGGGAGCCCGTCCCCTAAATGTTATCTTTAACCCTGCACCAAATTCGTCCTCGGGGACCCGCTTCACCCATGTCGATTGACATTCTTAAAAGCCTCTTTGAGCAGCATTTCCACGCCCCGCCGGAGCACGTGCAGCCCTTGCAGGGCCAGCTTGGAGGCTCAGGACGCGTGATCGTCCGCCTGTCGGGCGGCGCACAGGACAAAGCCTGGCTGGCGGGCGGCGGACAAAGCGATTTTCAATGCAGCCAGACCGCCATCGGCATTTTGTATGACGTGCGTGAAGAAAACGCCGCGTTCATTGAGTTCTCACGCCATTTCCGCCGCCACGGCCTGCCTGTCCCGGAGATCTATGCCGACGATCTGCGCCACGGCGCTTACCTTGAGCAGGACCTGGGCGATACCACGCTGTTTGAGTTTCTGGTGGCGAATCGCGCGGGAGAAAACATTGCCCCCGCCGTGGTGGACGCCTATATAAAGGTGGTGCGGACGCTCCCGCGCTTCCAGATTGAAGCCGGACGCGACCTGAATTATAAAGTCTGCTATCCGCGCGCCAGCTTTGATCGCCAGTCGATTGCCTGGGACCTGAATTATTTCAAGTATTACTTTCTCCGGCTGGCCGGGATCGCGTTCAGTGAGCAGGCGCTGGAAAACGATTTCAGCCGCCTGACCAAGTTTCTGTTGACCGCGCCGCGCGATTATTTTCTTTATCGCGACTACCAGTCACGCAACGTGATGCTGCTGAATGGCGAGCCATTTTTCCTCGATTATCAGGGCGGACGCAAAGGCGCATTGCACTATGACATTGCTTCCCTGCTGTATGACGCCAAGGCGGACCTGCCTCCGGCGCTGCGGCAGAAGCTGTTAGATCATTACACTGACGCGCTGCGCGGCATGATTGGCCTTGAGCGCGACGCCTTCATGCATCATTACTATGCGTTTGTGTACGCGCGCATCATGCAGGCGCTGGGTGCGTATGGCTTTCGCGGATTCTATGAACGCAAGCCCCACTTCCTGCAAAGCGTTCCGTACGCGATCAAGAATCTGCGCTGGCTCTTGCAGAATGCCACTTTGCCTATCGCTTTGCCCGCGCTTACCAGCGCGTTCCAGGGCATTGTGGATTCGCAGAAGCTGCTGGCGTTGACTGTCGAAGGCGACCGGCGCGGTCGCAGCACTGACAAACCGCAACCGCTTTTGCCTGCCGCGGCGACAGACAAACTTGTCGCCCGCATCTTTAGCTTCTCTTTCCATCGCGGCGGTCCGCCCAAAGATGAAACCGGCCACGGCGGAGGTTTTGTCTTTGACGCGCGCAGCCTCCCTAATCCCGGACGCGAAGAACGCTTCAAGTCGCTAACCGGCAAAGACTCGGCGGTGATCGAATATTTGTGCCAGCACAAAAGCGTGGATGAGTACTTGAAAAACGCCGAGGCCCTGGTGGACGCGAGCATCAGCAATTACCAGAGCCGAGGCTTCAAAAGCCTGACTGCTTCTTTCGGCTGCACCGGCGGCCAGCATCGCTCGGTTTATCTGGCCGAGCAACTCGCCAAACATCTGCGGGCCAAAGCTGGCGTTGAAGTTGTGCTGCGCCACATTGAGTTGGAAAAGATGGACTTGGCCAAGACAGTCGTGGAGAAAACTGGCTTGGAGAAACCCGGCCGATGAAAGCCATGGTGCTGGCCGCCGGCCTGGGCACGCGGCTGCGTCCGCTGACCAATGATCGCCCTAAAGCATTGGTTGAAGTCAGCGGACGAACGCTGCTGGAGATCACGCTCACGCGCCTGCGCGACTTTGGCGTCAACGATGTAATCATCAACGTCCATCATTACGCTGACATGGTGATCGGCCATGTAAAAGCCGCCGGCAATTTCGGTATGCACATTGAATTTTCCCGCGAAGACGATTTGCTGGATACCGGCGGCGGGCTGAAAAAAGCCGCATGGTTTCTGAGCGGAAGCGGCGACCCCAGCGCCAATCTCGGCGCGAACGCAAATCCAGACGAGCCCTTCATCCTTCACAACGTCGATGTCATCAGCAACATCGACCTTCAACGGATGGTTGAAGTTCACAAACAAAGCGCGGCGTTGGCAACGCTCGCCGTCCAGGATCGAAAAACATTGCGTTACCTGCTCTTCAACCATCACCTTCAGCTCTGCGGCCGCCGATTGGTCAAAGAAGAAAAGACAGAGATCGTTCGACCATCACAAAATATGGCCGAACTCGCATTCGCCGGCATTCACGTAATCTCCCCACGGATATTCCCTCTGCTTACGGAAGACGGTATTTTCTCCATCATTCCAGCGTATCTGCGGCTGGCAGCGCAAGGTGAAAAGATCCAAGCCTTCCGCGCCGACGAATATTACTGGCGCGACCTGGGCAAGCCGGAAAATATCCAGCAGGCGGAGCAGGACATGAAGGCCAACATATTTAAATGAAGGTTTCAGGTAAACTCAGCGCAGCGTCGCTGCCCAGGCAACGTCAGTTGGATCGGCCAATGGATAGCCAAGTTCCTTCCAACTGGCAAATCCGCCCTGCAAAGGACGCACGCGCGTAATGCCAAGTTTCTGTAATTGCTGTGCCACACGGGCACTAGTGGCTTCATTGGGTCAAGTACAGTAGAGAATGATCTCCTGGTTTTTAGGCAGTGTGTCAGCGCGGCTGGTAACTTCGGCGGGCAGCACGCGGATAGCTCCCGGCAGAGTCCGCTCGTCGGCAATTGAATCCAGCGGATGACGGAGATCCAGGATCACAATTTGCTCGCCCGCATCCAGCATCTGGCGTACTTCTTCCGGCGTGATGCGCGATTTATACAGCGCATTCAAAAACTGGCGCCGTTGCGCATACTTAATGCCCACGTTCAACGCCAGCGCGAGCAGG
>DASXJO010000782.1:0-3809 GCA_036497385.1 Candidatus Angelobacter sp.
GGCGTACGCTGCGCGTTATCCAGCCGAAGTGATTACGCTGGGGCTGATCGCGCCGCATGGCATGACTGAACCGGAACCAAGCGAGCTTTTTCGCGACGTAGCCAAAGGTGACAACTGGCTGGTAGCCACAACGCGCCCGGAGTTTGATCGGCTGCTGAACAAGGTATTTGCCAAACGCCCGTATGCACCAAAAGCTGTGTTGAATTACCTCGCTGACCATGCCATCCGCAATTCCGCCCAGTCGGCCAAGATTTTTGCGGAGATGCAGACGAATAATCCGCCTCTGGCGGACCGGTTGGCCAATGTCACCGCACCAACGTGGATTGTTTGGGGTGACCAGGACCGCGTTCTGCACGTTTCCAGCGCCGATTTGTTCCGCAAAGGCATCAAAAGCTCGGAAGTCATGATCATCCCCGGTTCCGGGCACATGCCGCTCGTCGAGAACGCCGGCGCATGCTCTAAAGCATGGCTCGCTTTTGTTGAGAAATCGCGACAGGCCCGTGGAACTGCTGCTTGAGCCCGCGGCTTGGATGAAGTAGTAAAATTTAGCTGGGAGGCCGCGAGGCCCGTGGCCGCCGAGCGGCGTGATGACGGGCCAATGGCTCTGTCAAGAAAGAAGCTCTTGAAGCGGTTTGGAGCGTAGCGACAAAAAACTATGTTCGAAAGACTCAATCAGATCGAAGCCAAATACGACGAACTCACCCGGGCGCTTTCCTCGCCGGAGGTGATCGGCGATTCGTCGCGCTACCAGAAGACCGCCAAGGCCCACAGTGAAGTCGCGGAGATCGTAGAGAAGTATCGCGAATACAAAGACCTGACCCGCGGGATCGAGGAAAGCAAGGCGATGGTGGCGGAAGAATCCGATGCCGAACTGCGGGCTTATGCCCACGAAGAACTGGCACGTTTAGGCGAGCGGCTCACCCAGGTCGAAAGCGATCTGAAAATGTTGCTCGTGCCCAAAGATCCCAATGACGATAAGAACGTCGTCTTGGAAATCCGCGCCGGCACCGGCGGCGACGAAGCCACGCTCTTTGCCGCGGAAATGTTCCGCATGTACACCCGCTATGCTGAAACGCAGCGCTGGAAAGTGGAAGTTCTGTCAACGTCGGAATCCGGGGTGGGTGGGCTGAAAGAAGTCATTGCCATTATTGAAGGCAAGGGCGTGTATTCGCGCCTGAAGTATGAGAGCGGCGTGCATCGCGTGCAGCGCGTTCCGGCAACAGAGCAGCAGGGCCGTGTGCATACCTCCGCAGTTACGGTGGCTGTGCTGCCGGAAGCGGAAGACGTGGACATCAAAATTGAAGCCAAAGATTTGCGCATCGATACGTTTTGTTCATCAGGCCCCGGCGGCCAGTCCGTGAACACAACATATTCCGCCGTTCGCATCACTCACCTGCCGACGAACACCGTGGTTAGCTGCCAGGACGAAAAATCGCAGATCAAGAACCGTGAAAAAGGTATGCGCGTGCTGCGTGCCCGCCTTTATGAGCAGGAAATGGAAAGGCAGCAGCAGGCGCTGGCCAAAGAGCGTAAGGCGCAGGTCGGCAGCGGCGACCGCAGCGAAAAGATCCGCACGTATAACTTCCCGCAAAACCGCATGACTGACCATCGCATTGGCCTCACTCTGCACCAGCTTTCTGACGTAATGGACGGCAAGCTTCAGCCGGTTCTGGAGGCGCTGACAACCCATTATCAAGCGGAAAAGCTCAAGAATGAGTCGGCTGGCGTGGTGGCTTAGGCTTTTTCTGAAATCCCAAGTGTAGCGAGGGATGCCTAATCACTTTACGCTCACAGGGTTGGCCGTTCCTCGACTGCGATAGTCTTCAAGATCATAGGGATCTCTCACTTTGTTCGCGATTCCAGAAAAGCGCCTTTTGCGTCTTTAGCGCTCTTGCGGTAAATTCTTCACGTTCCCATGCAGCTCAAACAGGCCGTTGATTCCGGGTATCAGCTTTTTATAGAAAATGACGTGCCTTCTCCGCGTCTGAATGCCGAATTGCTGCTGCTGTTTGTCCTCAATCGCGAACGAGCCTATCTTTACGCTCACCCTGAGCGCGAGCTCAGCGCCGACGAGCAATCGCGCTACGAAGAAATTATTCGCGAGCGGGCGCGCGGTTGTCCCACTCAATACATCACCGGACATCAGGAATTCTGGGGGCTGGATCTTCTGGTTTCTCCCGCGGTGTTGATCCCGCGGCCTGAAACCGAGCACGTGGTGGAAACCGTGCTTGAACTGGTGAAGGAATATCGCTTCAATGGACCAAGCCGCCTTAAGCTGCTCGACGTCGGCACCGGCTCCGGTTGCATTGCTCTGGCCCTGGCCAGCGAACTGCCGCATGCGGAAATCCATGCTTGTGATATCTCTGATGACGCCCTGGAAATGGCCCGCACCAATGCTGCCCGTTTGGGGCTGGGCGGAAAAGTACTCTTCCGCAAGTCCGACCTCCTCTCGATGTACGCGGGTGAGCAGTTCGACTTTGTTGTTTCGAATCCACCGTACGTAGGCGAAGTGGATGCCGACAAAGTACAGAAGCAGGTAAAAGAGTTCGAGCCAAAGATCGCTGTTTTCTCTGGTCGTGAAGGAATGGAAATCTATCGCCGCCTGATCCCGCAAGCGCATAGCGCTCTGCGCCCGGACGGATGGTTTGTTGCAGAAATCGGCTATTCAGAAGAAGAAAAGGTGCGTAACCTGCTGGCGGGCTGGGGAGAAATTCAGGTTATGGCGGACCTGCAGGGGATTCCGAGAGTGGTGGCGGCGAGAAGACCTTCTTCTGCAATCCCGAGCGAAGCGAGGGAACCCTACAGTTAAATAGAACTTTAGTGTCTCGTATTTGTTGCTGCTGAACGTAATTTGTTTTGCGCGTCTCGAGTTTTGATGGCAAAAAGGTTCCCTCGCTTCGCTTCGGGATGTTGGAAAGCCAACCATTTGCTACACTGTTGAGTTTTCAATTCACCCTTGGAGGTGAAGTTTGGCTGAAAGAAGCTCTCCAGTGCCGGCCGGGCTGGGCCGCACCCTGCGGCGCGACGCTTGGTGGATGGAAAATATCCCCGTCATCATTCTTTTGGGTGGATTTGGCCTGTATGCAACGCTACGGGCCTTTGAAGGAAAATTCTATGAGGCTGGTCCTTATCTCTCGCCCTTTTACTCGCCACTGCTAAATATTTCATGGTGGCATTATTCTCCAGCGTTGCTGATCCTGGCATTTCCACTCGGCTTTCGCGTCACCTGCTACTACTATCGCAAGGCCTATTATCGGGCGTTCTTTCTGGACCCGCCGGGCTGCGCCGTGGGCGAGAGTCCGCACCGCAACTATCGCGGTGAAACCAGGTTTCCTTTTATCCTGCAAAATCTGCATCGCTATTTTCTTTACGGCGCTATCGTCTTTCTATGCTTTCTCTGGTATGACGCGATACGTGCGTTTTGGTTTCCGGGCGCTGATCAAAAGCTCCACTTTGGCATCGGCGTCGGAACGCTGGTGCTGCTGGTCAACATCATCCTGCTCACGCTGTATCTGCTCTCCTGCCACTCACTACGGCACCTCATCGGCGGCAAGTTGGATTGCTTCTCCTGCACCGTAACGAACCGCGGGCGGTACGGCGCGTGGAAGAAAGCCAGCTTCCTCAATGAACGCCACATGTTATATGCCTGGTGCAGTTTGATTTCAGTGGGATTTGCCGACTTCTATATCCGCATGGTGGCCAGCGGCATGATCAAGGACTTTAGAATATTGTGACCAATCAGACGAAGTATGAAACCCATGAGCATGATGTCCTGATCATTGGCGCGGGCGGAGCGGGCCTGCGTGCGG
>DASXJO010000783.1:0-3013 GCA_036497385.1 Candidatus Angelobacter sp.
TGGAACAGGACGGGGCGGCGGTCCAGGTGGGCGGCCCGCAGGCGGACCCGATTTCCAGCAAATGTTGAACAGGATACCCAGCGTGACTTTGGCTGATTTACAGAAAGAAGACGCAGTGATGGTTGTGGCGACGCAAGGAACCACCGGCAACGAAGTAACGGCGATTACATTGCTGGCCGGCGTTGAGCCAATTCTTACAGCATCGCCAAACGGCACCAGCGCGGCCGCGCTGTTTTCTGGATGGAACCTGGGAGCGCCGGGTGGCGAAGGCGGCGGCCCACAGTGATCCGGATGCGGTAGCTGCGAAAGCAACGATGTGGTTGAGGAGAGATTGATGAAATTCTGGGCTTCGGGGAGCCGCGTATGGGCCTCCGTTTTTATTTTCTTCTTTGCACTGGCTTGTTCCTCTGTGCTAGTCGCGCAGACACAGACCGGCAGGCTGCGCGGACAGATCGTGGACGCCACAGGCGCAGTGATTCCGGGGGCCAGCATCACGCTCAAAAATCCCAGCGGGCTTGCGATCACGGCCACGTCAGACGGCACAGGAGCGTATGACGTCAAGAATCTTGCACCCGGCAAGTACACCGTTGCAGTCACTGCCAAGGGATTTGCTCCCACAACCAAGGAAGTGGAAATTCTTGCGGGGCAGCTGAAGGATTTTGATATACCCCTGGCAATCGTGGTGAAGGAGGAAGATATCGAGGTGCAGAGCGATGCCGCCAAAGTCGGCACCAGCCCTGACGCAAACGCCAGCAGCCTTGTGCTGAGCGGCAAGGACCTTGACGCCCTTTCCGACGATCCCGATGAGTTGCAGTCAGAACTTCAAGCTCTTGCCGGCCCTTCCGCGGGTCCCAATGGCGGCCAGATTTATATTGATGGTTTTACCGGAGGACAGCTCCCGCCGAAGTCTTCCATTCGGGAAATTCGCATCAACCAGAATCCATTTTCCGCACAATATGACCGCATGGGTTTTGGACGGATTGAGATTCTCACCAAGCCCGGCACGGATAAATTGCACGGCCAGTTCTCGTTTAATGACAACCATTCATTCATGGATGCGCTGAATCCTTTCGCTTCCACTGAGCCTGATTTCAGCACGCAGATGTTGAGCGGAAACGTTGGCGGGCCGCTGGGAAAGAAGCTTTCCTATCAAATCAACGCGGAGCGCCGTAACATCAATGAAGCTGCGGTGATTTTCCCTGGGGCATTTGCCGCGTCCAATCAGCCGGTGGTGGGCGTGCTCAATCCGCGCGTGCGCACCAATGTGAGCGCGCGCTTTGACTACCAGGTTTCAGCCTCCAACACGCTGATGGCCCGCTACCAGTTCACCCACAATCATGAAGAGAATAACGGGATCAGCCAACTGGCGCTGCCTTCACAGGGTTATAACCAGACCGGCAACGAGAATGAAATTCAAATCAGCGATACGCAGATACTGAGCCCCCACGCCATCAATGAAACGCGTTTTGAGTGGGAGCGCGGGGCGACAGACCAGAACTCCCTCTTTCTAACGCCCGAAATCAACGTGCTGGGGCAGTTCATTGACGGCGGCAATCCGCTGGGCGTCAGCTCTGTAATTACCAATCACTACGAGCTGCAAAACTATACGTCGATCAACAAAGGAAACAATTTCTTGCGCCTGGGAGGCAGGCTGCGCGTTAACGGCAACTCCAGCCTTGCAACGCAGAACTTTAATGGAACGTTTACATTCGGCGCCACAAGAGATCCGATCACGCAACAGACCATTACTCCATTGACGAACTTTAACAACGGACAGCCCACACAATTCACGGTGCTTACCGGCAATCCGTTGATCAAAGACATTTTTGTGGATGCCGGGCTCTATGCCGAAGACGACTGGAAGATACGTCCCAACATGACCCTGAGCTACGGCCTGCGGTTTGAAACGCAAAACGGAATCAATGACCACGGCGATTGGGCGCCGCGGATAGGATTTGCCTGGGGCCTGGGCGGTAAGAAAAATGCCGCACCGAAAACGGTCATCCGCACCGGCTTTGGACTTTTCTATGACCGGTTTCAGCAAAATCTGATCATGCAGGCAGAGCGGCTCAACGGAGTGAACCAGAGGCAGGTCACCATCACGATTGATCCTACGGCTTCTGCCGGCGCGAACGCCGCCACAAGCGCTTTGTTGGCATCACTGTTCGCGGGTTACCCCAACGTCCCGGCTCTGCCGGGAACCGGGACCACTACATACACAATTGATCCCGCGCTGCGCGCGCCTTACACGGTCCAGTTCGCCGGTTCCGTTGAACGACAGCTTACGAAGACGGCCACGCTCACCGGAACATATATCCACTCGCATGGGGTCCATCAATTATTTTCCAGCGTGCTTACGCCGACGCCTCTGCCGCAATATCAGTTTGAGTCGGGCGGAGTTTTTAACCAGAATCAACTCATTCTCAACTTCAATATGCGGGCGGGAACCAGGCTGACCATCTTTAGCTTTTATATGTTTGGCCATGCCAACAGTGACACTGCCGGGGCAAACAGTTTTCCATCTGATCCGGCGAGGGGCATTTCCGCCGACTATGGCCGCGCGGCGTTTGATGTCCGCCAACGGCTTTTTCTTGGCGGGACTGTCTCTTTGCCTTATGGGCTCCGTATAAGTCCATTCATGGTGGCGAATGCAGGCGCGCCGTTTAACATCACCACGGGCACTGACCTGAACGGCGATTCGATCTTTAACGACCGTCCGGCATTTGCCAATGGAGCATCGGGACCGACCATCGTCAACACGGATTTCGGATCATTCAATACTTCACCCGCGCCGGGACAAACAACCATTCCATCCAACTTCGGCTCTGGTCCGGCGCAGTTCACCATGAATCTGCGCTTAAGCAAAACGATAGGCATCGGGCCAAAACTTGAAGCTTCCAATCCCAACCCGCAGGACAGGCAAGGTGACCAACACACCCCTGGCGCTCATGGCGGGGAAGTCAGAGGTCCCGGTAGCGGTGGTCCGGGACGCATGGGCGGCGCTCCGCATGGT
>DASXJO010000784.1:0-2150 GCA_036497385.1 Candidatus Angelobacter sp.
ACACCACCGACCTCGCCTATCTGGAAGAGCTTGTTGGCAACGGCTCATACATTGGCATGGACCGCTTTGGCATTGATACGATTCTCTCTTTTGAAGACCGCGTCAATACTGTGGTGGCGATGTGCCAGAGCGGCCATGCGGGAAAGATGGTGCTATCGCATGATGCGGCGTGCTACAACCACTGGCTGCCGGAGCGTCCGCTGCCGACGATGCTGCCAAGATGGAATTACCTGCACATCCATAACGACGTGATTCCCGCACTGAAGCAGAAAGGCGTGGCCGACGAGCAATTGCAGACCATGCTGGTCACGAATCCGCGCAAAATTTTTGAAAGCCAAGGAGCGTATTGAGTTGAGATGGAGCGCACCTCCCGCCTATGCGCCATCCGACTAAGATAGCAATCTCAGGCGGCCAGCGGATCGTCCTTCTTCTGATTCTGATTTTCCTTCTGCCGCTCGCCGGGGTCCTGGTCAACTTCCATCTCCGGCTCTTTCGATTCCGGATCGATCCCATGTGAAGGATTTTCTTTCTCCGGCTTCTTTTTGTCTTCGTTGCGCTCTTTCTGCTCGGTTGGCTGTTTCATGAACTGTTGGATGGCTATTTGTCTTGGTGTGTCGCCTCTGCGGATCGGGACCACCAGGGGTACGCCGCGCAACTTTTCCTGCCACAGGTGTTTATAAATATATAACGTTCTGATCTTTATCAGAGCTGTATGGGGAAGGGTTCCTGAGGGGTAAACGGAATCTTTTACTGCGGAAATGCGATGCGAGAAGCGGCTGCGGGTGATCCCGTGGCCGCTTTTTTCCTTTAAAATTGATCCATGTCGAACGCAGGGCCGCTGTTTCGTCCTTATGACAAGCTGGTAAAGATTACGCTGGGAGAAAAGCAATTTGAAGTCCCGGATGGCAACATGCTTCTGCGGGCGTTGCAATTTCTCTCTCCTGAAGATATCTCTTATGGAAAATTCTGCTGGAATGAAGAGTGCCAGTATTGCCGGGTGAATTATGACCTGGGGCCGGACACGCCGAACCGCACCGCAATCTCATGCAAGCTGATGGTGCAGGAGGGAATGCGCGTGACGGAAGTGGCGCAGGAGATTAAGTATTGCTTGCGGAAGTTGGGGCTGGACCTGAAGGTGAAACCAGCGGTGAAGTAATGTCTAGTGGTGGCTGGGCGAAGGGCGAGGAGTTTTGCCCTTGGAGGCCGCGCCTGCGGCCCCCAGTTTTGTAAGACGGTCACGGGCCTGCAAGGCCTCTGGGCTCTTTGGATAGCGGCTGATCAAGCTGCGCAATTCCTGCACTCCGGCATCGCGCTGGCCAAGTTCCAGCAAAGCATACGCTTTCTTTAGCTGGGCGGCTGCGGTCTTGTTTCCGCCGGGGTACTGATCAAGAACTTTGTTGTAAGACTGTACGGCACCGGCGAAATTTCCTTGGCGATAAGCAATTTCGCCCAAGTAGAACTGGGCGTTGCCGGCAAGATCGGTATTGCCATACACCTGTAAATACTGGGCGAACTCCTGCGATGCCAGATCGTTCTTATTGGCGTTGTAGTCGCGCAGACCATCATTATAGAGCTGGTCTGCTGGCGGAGCTTGCGGAACATTGTTCGCCGCGCCGCCGGGACTGCCGCCAGACTGAGAGCCCGCGGGCGGAGCGGTAATATTCTGCTGCGCCGTCTGCATGTCGTCGAGCTGCTTGCTGACCTTTGCCAGGCGCGCTTTTAATTCGTCCACGGCATCATGCAGTGCCTGCACCTGCCCGGAAATCTGGTCCACTTTGCTGCCTGCGTCAGAGGTCTGCTGCCCCAGCGTCTTTTGCAGATTTTGGACAGCGGATCCCATCTTGTTCACATTATCAGTCTGCTGCGTGAGCAGATCTTTCATCACGCCCATGCGCTCGTCGAACGACTGCTGCATGCGGGACATATTGTCCTGCATGAGCTGGAGCTGGGTCTGGACCTGGATGAGCTGCGATTTGGTGTCCGCTGCCGTAGCGGTATGGCTGGCGCACAGCGCAAAAAATAGCAGGGCGAGCATGACGACAAAACTTTGTTTCTTCATAGGCATTTAACTCTTTAGATGCAGAATAGCTGTTGTTCCTGCAAGGATTTTTGTTTTATCGACGAGGAAGCGCTTCCTCTAAAGTGTGCAC
>DASXJO010000785.1:0-3815 GCA_036497385.1 Candidatus Angelobacter sp.
CAGGATGAAGACGCAACCGGCGAACTTTATGGCCGCCAGATCGACTTTAAGACCATTCTGACCGGATCAGTTCAACCGCCCCAGTCAGCTGAGAAATTCCTTGCCGCCGTGAAACGGGCAGCCGGAACAGACGTCGCTCCCTCGAGCAATCCTTCAAATCCGCCGCCAAGTTCGCGACCCTCGAGCCCGGTGAATCCGCCGGCCGCTACGCCGACACCTACGCGAGAACCGACTCCGGCAGCTGAACCCGCTCCGGCCACGGAAACCACGCCGAGCCCCACTCCAACACCGCCGGCGCGAATGTAGTCCGGCAATTTTTCAGAAAACTACAAGGGAGCCGAAACTAAGGCTCCCTTTTTATGCAATTATCATTTAATTACTGAAAACTTCCGGTTAGTGCTTGTGTGCATCTGGCTTCGCGTCGTGGTGATCATGAGCGGCAGCGCCATGCATATGTTCGTGCTCTTCCTCTTCTTCCTTGAAAATCGGAGGCGCGCCCAGGCTGCCCTTCGGAGGGAGATGGCGGATGTAGTGGACAATATTCCACATTTCCTCATCCTCCAGAATTCCTTTCCATCCCGGCATGCCGGAAGGCTTAATGCCGTTTTCTATGATCCACTTAAGTTGGCCGTCCGTATAATCCTGCACGTCTTTCACTGCGAGATCAGCCACTGGGGGATCCATCTTCCCGGCAAACGGAACGCCCGTGCCCTGTCCGTCGAGTCCGTGACAGATTTGGCAATGGTGCTGGAAGTGTTCGCCGCCTTCTTTGGCAGCATCAGGTGTGTAGGCAATCGGATTTTTTACATCCTTACCGCCGATCGTGACTTCATGCTTTATCTCATTCGTCACGGCATTCTCAGTCTTGCCTGGGGTACCGGCCTTGCAACCACACATTGCAATAATGGCAAGAGCCGCCAGTGCGTGGGAAAACTTCATTGTCTTCTCCTTTTTAGTGCGCAACCATCTTAATAGCCCAGGTGTTCCGCTGTGAACCTGGACGGCCGGAATCCGGCAGACACACCACAGCCTATTGAGCGCGCAATCCTCTGCCGGTTACGGCTGTTTGAATTATTTTCCCCACGATGTTACCGTCCCCAGTTGCCCACATTCCGCCACAAGCTTGAATATTTCCCTGTTTGGCTGCTGGCCACTGCTATTGGTGTGTTGCCGCGGCCAATGGCGCGGGCTATTTGCGAGTCCATTGGGATGTTCACGTATGCGGTCCACCGCCGCCTGCGCAAGGTCGGCCTGCGCAACTTAGACCTCGCTTTCCCGGAGAAGGCGCGAAAAGAAAAGCTGCGGATCTTGCGCACACTTTTCAAAGGACTTGGACGCCAACTGGCTGAATTTGCGCTGTTCCCACGATATCGCAAGGAAAGCGCTTCAGAGATCGCGATCTATGATGGCTTCCAGAATTTTGCTGAGGCGCGCGCGCGTGGCAAAGGCGTTTTATTCCTGACGGCTCATTTCGGCGGATGGGAGATTGGATCATTCGTCCACTCGCTCAACGGCAATCCGATGAACATTGTGGTGCGCCCGCTGGACAATCCTTACGTGGACGCATTTGTGGACCGCTATCGCACGCTGCATGGCAACCGAACTTTCGGGAAACAGGATTTTGCCCGTGGCCTTCTTTCTTCAATGAAGCGCGGCGAAGTGGTGGGCATCCTCATGGATACCAACATGACGCCGCCTCAAGGTGCTTTTGTGGATTTCTTTGGCGTCCCCGCATGCACGGCAACGGGAGTGGCGCGCGTGGCGTTGCATACAGGAGCTGCCGTGCTGCCGGCTTTTACCATCTGGGACAAAGAGTTGGGCAAATATAAAATTCGGTTTGATCCGGCCTTACAACTCACGAAGACTGGCGACGATGAAGCTGACGCCATCGCCAACACGGCGCTTTTTACCAAGGTGATTGAGATCTATGCGCGCCGATATCCGGAGCAGTGGCTGTGGGTCCATCGGCGATGGAAGACGCGTCCGCCCGGCGCGTCCTCCATCTATTAGCAGTCCCAGCGTAAAAAAGCGCACAGCCGAAGCCATGCGCCCAGGGATGAGAGTAGCACCGCGTCTTCAGTCGCCAAACGCTTTTGTCGCAGCTCCTTCAGGCTTGTCTTTTTCGAAAAAATCGCTAAAGTCGCCAACAAAAGCCATGATTGCCACTACCATCGAACCGGCGAGACCAACAAAGAATACTGCCTCGAGAAAAAGTATAAGAAAATGCACGGTGATTGCCTCCCGCTAGTTCCACGGTAATCGGCAATGGCATTAAGAACTTATAAAGAGTCCGGAAAGAAATTGTGGAGGAACAAAATTGCGAGGCTGCTCTAATGCACCGGCTTGGGCCTGCAATCGTTTAAAAATCTTAGAGCTTCACCAACAACGCTATATTGAACCGGTTTTCACGCTTGCGCAGGTCAGGGACGAAGCCTGGAACGAACGACCCTGGCGCGCCGATGTTGCCGCCCGGCGGCGTGATGCCTCCAGCGCCGGCGAAATAGGGAACGTTGGCAGCGCGATGGTCAAACTCAAAACGGAAAGTTACGAACTGGCTGGGCATGTAGTCGAGAGTGCTCGAGGCGTCCCATGCCTTGAACTGGTCGCCGGGATTCAACGTGAAGTAAGGAGTGCCGGAGAAAGCCGTCGCGCCATTGATGGGAGGAAGAAGGACAAGATAACGTCCCGGATTAGTAATTGCACCGCCGCCCAGTGTGACAGCATACAAGTCTTTGTGGAACCAAACGCGGTTGTAAAGCATGGCGCCAAGAAAGGCCTGCTTTGGTCCCTGCTTGGAGTCGCCAAAGCAGCTTACGCCACTGCCGCTTTCGCAGCCGGCATCCAGCGTGAGCGAGAACGCCGCTTTGTCCGCGAATCTCGCTGGATTGTCATAATATTTGACCTGGATACTGTCATCGCTGTGATAGCGCGTGCGATGCGGCGCTCCCAATGTGTCCTGGCCCAGAAGATATGAGTTGGAAAGAATTGAGACTGCACCGTTTGGCCGCCATAGAACTTGCATGCCTCCGCCGGGACGCCCATTGAAAACGCCATAAGACTGCCAGCCATTCACCAGCCAGGGCTCGATCTTCAATTTTGCCGTGGGAAAAATCTGGACTCGCAATCCATTGAAGAACCATGGCGTGTTCGATGACACGTAGGACGGCTGATACGCCCAGTTATCAAAGTTGTAATAGCTGAACAAACCGACGTAAGACATAAAGATGCCTGCGTCAACGTTGATTCCATGCAGCACATTGAAGTGGTAGCCGCCGTAAGCTTCAGAAAGATAGCGGTACGCGTCTGCCAGGTTCCACTGGCCTCGTCCGGGACTGGCATCATTGCGCGGCGTCATGGTGGAATACAGGCCAAACTGCGTCATGACACGGCCGCGTACGTTGCCGTAATGAAAATCTCCGCCCACACCCAACTGTTGTACCTGGAACTCGCCCGTACGCCCGCTTTCACTGGTGCCGCTGAGTGTGTGGTCCTGAGGATGATTCAGGTCGTAGATGTAGCTGATGTCGGCGCGAAATTCCCCGGTAAAGACCTTGGAATCAAGAGGCGATTCTTTGGTGCGGCTGTTGCCGTTCAGCCATGTAAAGTCGGCGAAAGCGAACGGCTCTTCCGCTTCAGTTGGGGGTGCGGAAGGATTCGTCGCGGACTTTGCTGTCGCCGGTTGAGAAGTCTCCTGGGTTAGATTGCCGTTTTCGGCGACGGGAGTATCTGATTGTTTGGTCGTGGACTCAATCCCCGCCCGTGCTTCCAACTCAGCAATGCGTCGCTCCAGCCGATCAATCTTTTCCAGCAACAAG
>DASXJO010000786.1:0-4172 GCA_036497385.1 Candidatus Angelobacter sp.
AACAATCCTGCAACCTGGCGGCCCATCCTGAGTATTGAGGATGCGGCCATGGCATACATCCGCGCCATTGAGGCCAACCGATCTCTTTCAGGGATTTTTAATATCGCGTCCGGAAACCACACCGTGGGAGAAGTGGCCGACTTGGTGAAAAGCACGATCCATGAAGAGACCGGAAGCAGCCCGGCATTGGATATCAATCATGTTCAGGACATCCGCAACTACAAAGTAGCGATTGAGCGGGCGAAAAATATTCTCAGCTTCCATCCTCATCACAGCATTAAGACCATTGTTCGCAATTTGATTGAGAACATGTCAAAGTGCAAGGACTGGGACAATCCAAACTACTACAACATTCAGGTATTCAAGGGGCTGGAGCGCGACGAGAAGTCAAAGCTGGTGTCCACATCGGTCGGGGCCACGCAATGAAAGTTGCGGTAATCGGCGGAAACGGGCAACTAGGCCGGGATGCAGGGTCAGCTTTCGCCGATGAGGGTCACGAGGTCGCGACCCTTACGCATCAGGAAATAGAAGTTTCGTCTCTGGCCTCAGTCCGTGAGTCGCTGAGCGCTCTGCAGCCTGAATTAGTGGTGAACACTTCGGCGTTCCATCACGTAGAAAAATGTGAAGCCGATCCGGCGCATGCATTCGCCATCAATGGTATAGGCGCGCGCAATCTGGCCCAGGTCACCGGGGAGATGGATGCCACGCTGATGCACATCAGCACAGACTACGTGTTCGACGGGCGCAAGAATATGCCTTATACCGAAGAAGATGCACCGGGTCCGCTGAACGTATATGGCAACACCAAACTTTCCGGGGAACTATTTGTCCGTTCCACCAACCCGCGCCATTTTGTAGTGCGTACGTCGGCGATTTATGGCGAAAACCCCTGCCGCGCCAAAGGCGGATTGAACTTTGTGGAACTGATGCTGAAGCTTTCCACGGAACGCAAGGAACTCAGGGTGGTGGATGATGAGTTTGTTACTCCGACGCCTACTGTACAGATCGCGCAGCAACTGGTGCGGCTGAGCCGCTCCTCAGACTATGGCCTTTATCATGCCACCGCCGAAGGCAGTTGCTCATGGTTTGAATTTGCCGCTGCCATTTTCGACCTGACGAAGACCAACATTCGTCTGGAGCCGGCCCGGCCCGGGGAGTTCCCGGTAAAGGTAGCGCGGCCAAAGTATTCTGTCCTTGAGAACCAGGCATTGAAGAGCAAGTCCCTAAATGTGTTCACCCACTGGAAAGAGGGTCTGGAACACTATTTGGCGCGGCGGGCGCAAAGCGCTAACTTGATTTCCGCTTGAAATATCGCGATTCGAGTTTCAACCCAGCGAGCGATACACAGCGAGCGCTTTTTCAGCCAGATTCCCAGCTGTAAACTCCTTACTTCTTTTCAAGCCGCGAACGGCCAAGTCTTGCCGCAAACCTGGATCGCCAAGGACCTTGCCAAGAGCGTCCGTTATTGAATCTGTGTCGCCTGGATCAATGAGGAGCGCGCCGTCGCCGGCGACCTCTTGAAGCGAAGAGCCGAAAGAAGTAATCGTTGGAGTACCACTGGCCATGCTTTCCACCACAGGCAATCCAAAGCCCTCAAAGAATGAGGGGAAAACAAAAACTTCAGCCGCGTTATAAAAGATCGGCAGATCATCAAAGGGCACAAATCCGGGGAAGACAACGGAGTCCTGCAAGGCAAGTTGTTTGATTTTTTCCAGCAGTTGTCCCGATTGCCAGTCCCTTTTTCCCACCAGTACCAGTTTTGCGTCTAAACCTTGTTTGCGCAGTCGAGCATAAGCTTCCACCAAGCGAAGTAAATTTTTCCGCGCCTGGATTCTTCCCACGTACAGGATAAAAGGAAAACTGAGGCTATATTTCCGTGCGAGATGTTCCTGGCTCTGTCCTTTATCTCTCGGATGGAAATCCGGAGACGCCGCGAGGTGGGCTACTGTGATTTTTTCCCGAGGGAGATCAAATCGCCGGGCGATATCAGCTGCGGAAAACCCGGAGATTGTCATAATATGGCTGGCGCGTTTTGCCGACCAGCGCACCAGCTTCTTCATGCGCAATGCTTCCACCGGATGAAAGAACTCTGGAAAATGCTCGTGCGCCAGATCGTGGATCGCCAGAACGGTCCTGGTCTTCACGAATGGCGGCAGCACATACTGGGCGTGAAAAACGTCCGGCTTTATTCTGGCAAGCAGGCGAGGCAGACCGGCGCAGATCCTAACGACCGGGTTCTTTTGTATCTGAGTGAAGTGAAAGGGCGGATCGCCAACGCCTACCTGACTTAACGCAACTGCATGCGTATAGAGAAGCTCGTATCGATTTCCGCCAGGCGAGTCAGCAAGCCCGCGCAGAAGCTGGCGGCAATATGTTTCGTTGCCTCCGGACTGAGTGCCTAAGCTGTGTACGTCAATGGCAATCTTCATCGGTTAGGGAATGGCGGCGTGCTGCTCCATCCTAAAGCGTGATGGCGGAAGGTGAAAGGCGGAAATTAGTTTATAGCGCGGACAAGACTTTCTCCGAAACATTGGCTCCGCAGATGACGACAGCCACTCTCTTCCCTTTATAGCGGGCTGCATTCTTCAGAAAGCCTGCCACCGCAACAGCGGCAGCGCCTTCAATGATCCATTCTTTTAATGCGCGGACCTTGCGCATGGCATCGAGAATCTCTGTTTCTGATACGAGGACCGAGGTGTCGATTACCTGGGCGCAGATTTCCAGCGTCACGCAGCCAGGCTCAAGACCGCCGGCTGTGCTTTCAGAAAGCGTAGGCTTTTCAGCGACGTCGAGGATACGCCCAGCCTTGATCGACTCATAAAGGACGGGAGAGTTTTCCGGCCAGCAGCCTACAACCTCAGTGTGCGGAGAAGCGCATTTTAAGTAAGCACCGATTCCGCCAATGAGGCCGCCGCCTCCAACCGCGACGAATATTGCGTCCAGTGGCTGTAATTGGTGAACCAACTCAACGGCAACGGTGCCTTGACCAGCCATGACCTGAATATCGTTGTAAGGCGAGATGAATACTTTGCCTTGCTCGGACGCGGTGGCCCGTGCCGCTAACTCGGCCTCAAGCGGGTCGTCTCCCACGCGCTTTATGTAAGCGCCATATTCCTGTATGCGTCGCGCTTTGGAACGAGAAACATGATTGGAGACATAGACCTCAGCGGCAATTCCCGCTCGCTCTGCAGCGGCGGCGACTCCCAGTCCATGATTGCCGTTAGAGGCGGCGATTACTCCCTGTGCAGCTTGTGCGGGCAAGAGCGAAAGAATCTTATTGCTGGCCCCGCGGAGCTTGAATGACCCGGTATTCTGCAAATTTTCCAGCTTAAAAAAGAGCTCAACGCCTTTATCGGGAGCGAGACCCTCAATTTGCTCGACTGGAGTTTCGACCACCACAGTCCGAATCCTGCCGGCCGCTTCCGTGACCTGGGTTGCCAGATCGGCGACTGCTTCAGGCACTGCTGGTCGGGCACTATGAGTCATGGCCTTTATTGTGCCACGAGCGCAGTTCGAGAGTCCGAAGCTACTTCTGGATCGACTTCAAATAATTCGTGATATTTTGCAGGCGAACTTCTCCATAATCGCGATCTTGCTGGATTTGGTGGAAGATAGGCCCCCAGACCGGCATCTCGCGGGAACCGTGGCCGGCAACGGTTTCGTCGCCTTGGATAATCTTGCGCACGCGTGCGACCGGGAAGACGCCGCCACTTCGCTGGGAAATTGTGGAAAGATCAGGCATTTTGGTGGTGAGCGCCGGTGCCACCGGGCCATCACCTTTGCCTTCCGCGCCGTGGCAGCTTGCGCAATAAGCTCGGTAGATGTCAGGTCCATTCAGTGACTGGATGAGTCGCCCGGGATCGTGCTGTTGGGTCTTTGCTTTCTCGTCCGGAGCCGTGCTTGCCGCGGCGAAAAGCCCTGCCAGCAGAACCACTCCCTGCAAAACCATAACGAAAACACCAGCTCTTGATCGTTTCATTTGACTCGGGCTCCTGGCCGCCTCGAGTTCTTCGCACCAGGTGGCGGAGAACCTTCGACGGCAAAGTAAATCGTAACGCCCGATCTCCGGGGAAGACGTGATGGATATCACACATGAAACGTGAAGTTGCACCCGCCGAGAGTCACAGTAGGGGGTGACGGACATCACAGTCCAGGACTAAGCGTGAGTAGAT
>DASXJO010000787.1:0-1842 GCA_036497385.1 Candidatus Angelobacter sp.
ATCGGGCAACTATGTGCGTGTGCATGCGGGTGAGGCACACTATCGCGTGCGCGAAAAATTAAGCACCATGGAAACACGTTTGCCGGAGCGCGACTTTGTCCGCATACATCGCTCAGTCATCGTGAACCGCAACCGCATTCACGAGCTACGACGCTCATTCAGCGGCAAGTACCTTGTGACGCTTGTCTCGGGCAAGCAGGTCACGCTCAGCCGCAGCCATCGCCAGCAACTTTCCGCATTGAAAGAGCCATACTAAATTCACATCGTCGTCGCGATGCGCGGTACACGGTCTTTGGCACCAATAAAAAAGGCGCGCCCCTTACCGGGCGCGCCTTCCTTTTGCGAGCCACTAGCTATTTGCTACCCGAGGTCGAAGCTTCCTTGGCTTTGGATTCGCGAAACGCGTCTCTTACATCCGACAGAAAGAGTTTCGAATTGTCATTACGCGGCCCCTGGCCCATCAGCGTCTCATGGGACGAAACCGGCTTCCCGTAATATGCCCGGGTGGAATCGTCGTCCGGTTTCACCGCGGCGCCGCTCAAATCGATACCCGCAAACAATCCCTTGGTGCGCGAATACACCAGGATTTTATTTTTCAGCTTCCAATCCGTGCTGGCCTGCGCTTCACGTCCCAGTGGGCCACCCGCGACTCCTGCTTCCGCTCCCAGCTTGAACTGTGAAGAGAGAAGCTGCTGCATGCCCGCATCGCCCAGGAAGACCATGACGAGGTCCACTGACTCCACGCCGATCTGCGCGCCCCAGGTTCCGCCGGTAACAGCAAAGAACGCCGGCTGGCTCCAGCCGCTTCCGGTGCGGCAAGTGGCAACACCACGGCCGTGGTTTGCGCCAAAAACGAATCCGCCCTTCACCATGTCCGGGACCACAGCTATGCATTTGGCATCGGCCAAAACGTTCTGCGGAATGGCGCTATCGGGCGCATTCATCAATTGTTTCAGGTCGTCGCCGGCGTTGCGCAGCCGTTCGATAATTTGCGCTTGCTCGCCGTAAACGGTTTTACCACTGGCAGTGGTGGCTACGTGGTGCTGCGAACATCCGCCCATGAAAGCCAGGAGCGGAGCCGCTATAAGTGCTGCAATGATTTGTTTCATCTATTTCCCCCTTGAACTACTTATTAGGACGTAAATGGTGAATGGCGAAGTTGCATCAGATACGCAGCTTGTCGGGGTTCCTCTCTCAAGCTGATTTCAGCTTGCCGGGCAGCAACTCACAAGCAGCAGCTTGCAATGTGAGGTGATTGCAAGTTGCTGCCGGATTGGTTCTGACCGGCAGCTCGGGCAACTTAAAGCTCCCGGGGTGAATCCGATGCTCCGAGGTGAATCAATGCGACTGAAGTTATTATTTGCGATGGTAGTGGGCTTTGCTCTGTCTCTGGGCGCCATCGCACAGCAGACTGACGACGGAATTAAGCAGGACACAAAAGACGCAGCCCACTCCACGGGCAAGGCCGCTAAGAAGACCGGCCACAAGATCAAGAAGGGGACAAAGAAAGTAGTCCACAAATCGGCCGATGCTACGGAAAAGGGCGCCGACAAGGTAAGAGACAAGAGCGCACCCACGCCAACCCCGCCCCCACAGAAATAAAACCTGAGGGAGAATCGGCCAGGCGCTTATTTCGGTTGACGGCCTACCGTTATCGGACTTAATATCCGCTTAGCCGCTTCGTCCGTGGACCGCATGCACAAACTTGCAAAGACTACCGTCCGGAAATCCGTTTCCGGCGAAGTCGTTATTCCGGACAAGCTTTACTTTCGCATTGGCGAAGTCAGCCGCCTTTGTGGCCTTCCCAGCTACGTGCTCCGCTTCTGGGAAACCGAGTTCAAC
>DASXJO010000788.1:0-1858 GCA_036497385.1 Candidatus Angelobacter sp.
TAAAGAACGCAATTAAGACGCGCGGAGTAAGATAGGCTGATTGACTAGCTGACTTTCTCTTCACGGGATTTACCGGTTACTGGTTACGAATCACTGATGAGCTTCCTTTCACGGCGGCATCGGGCGAGGGTACGGAGTTGGACGCGGCCTTGGTGTCGGCGAGCATCTGCCCGTGCACGGAGTCGGCGGGCAATACCGTCCGCCGCTGTTCAAACCACCCGAGCTACCAAATCCACCCCAGACTATCATTTCATTGCCGGTCCAGACTGCCGTGTGGCCGTATCGTGTCTCAGGTGCGTCGACGGTGCTGGTGGGTACCCAGCCATCGGTGCTGGGAGTATAGCTGCCACCAGTGTTCAAGGGGTGGTGGCCGTATCCGCCCCAGACAATCATCTCATTGCCAGTCCAAACTGCTGTGGGAAGAGTTCCACCCGGAGGGGCGTTCATCGTGCTGGTGGCCGCCCAGCTATCGGTGCTTGGATTGTATCTGCCACCGCTGGTGAAAAAGTTGCCGTTACCGTTCCACCCGCCCCAGATGATCATTTCCTTTCCAGTCCAAACTGCGCTATGTGCGCTTCGGGCGGATGGTGCGTTGCTCAGGCTCGTCGCTGTCCAAACATTCGTAACCGGGTTGTATCTTCCGCCTGTGTTTAAATAGCCGGTATAGAACGTGCCATAACCGCCCCAGACGATCATTTCACTGCCGGTCCAAATGGTCCCGAAAGCACGTCGGCTAGAGGGTGCGTTGGCGATGGGTGTGGGTGCCCAGGTATTTGTGCTGGGGTTGTATCTGCCGCCGGTGTCGAATGGATTGAGGTTCTCATCTGTCCCCCCCCAGACGATCATTTCACTACCTGTCCACACCGCCCCGTGCAGTTCTCTGGCTGTCGGTGCGTTGGTAATGCTGGTAGCTGTCCAACTATCCGTGCCGGGATTGTATCTGCCACCGGTGTTCCAAACGTGGTACCCCCCATTGTACCATTCTCCCCCCCAGATCATCATTTCACTTCCTGTCCAAACTGCGGTGTGAACGGCTCTTTCCCGGGGTGCGCCGCTGGTGCTGGTTGCCGCCCAACTATCCGTGCTAGGAGTGTACCTGCCCCCGGTGTTGAAGTAGGCTCCGCCCCAGACAATCATTTCGCTGCCGGTCCACACTGCGGTGTGAGCGGATCGGCCCTGGGGGGCATTGGCCGTGCCGGTAGCTGTCCAACTGTCAGTGCTGGGATTGTATCTGCCTCCGGTATTCGTAATGCCTCCGAAGTCATAGCCGCTCCAGACAACCATTTCAGTGCCAGTCCAGATAGCTGTGTGGTCGAATCGCGCAGCGGGCGCGTTGGTGGTGGTGGTAAGCGTCCAACTGTTAGTCCCCGGATTGTATCTTCCACCGTTACCTAAAAGCTGGCCACCGCCAATTCCGCCCCAAATGATCATCTGACTTCCCGTCCAGACCGCCGTGTGACCATTGCGGCCAATCGGCGCGTTAATCGTGCTGGTAGTTGCCCAGCTATTCGTGGCGGGATTGTATCTCCCGCCGGTGTTTACAACATGAAAGCCGTCATAACCACCCCACGCAATCATTTCGCTGCCGGTCCAAATTACGGTGTGCTCCCATCGGCCGCTGGGTGCGTTAATGGTACTAGTGGACGTCCAGCTATTCGTGCTTGGATTGTATCTTCCCCCAGTGTTGAAATAGGTGTCGCTGTTATACCCGCCCCAGACGATCATTTCACTGCCGGTCCATACTGTTGAGGCACCGTATCGAGCCGTAGGTGCATTGACTGTCGCAGTAGCTGTCCAGCTGTTCGTGCTGCGATTGTATCTACCGCCGGTGTTGAAAACGGTGGTGTCATTGCTCCCG
>DASXJO010000789.1:0-8802 GCA_036497385.1 Candidatus Angelobacter sp.
GATCGGCCACGGGATTGGGCGTGTAGTCGGCGTAATCATAAGGCAGAAGATAAACATCGAGGTCCGTCATGAGCTTGTCCATCTCCTGCATCAGCAGCATCCGTACGCGATTGGCGTTTACGTAATCCGGCGCGGGATAAAGGCGGTAAGCATTCTGGCTGGCGATGCGGTCCGGACGCGCGAGCTGGCCGGGATGCGTGTCAACGGGATCGTGCAGCGCCACAATGCCTTCAGCGTTAAGGATTGCCGAAGGATCAAGTTTTGGACCTTCAGGGAGCTTGAACTCCGCCAGTTCAATGCCCAGGCTGCGAATTTTATCCAGCGCGGCGCGATCATTGGCTTCCACCTGCGGCGTCTGGCGGGTGTTTTCAAACGCGGCCTTCAGGTAGCCGACGCGAAGTTTTCGCGCATCGAGCGTGGCGTCCCAGTTGAAAGGCACGTCCACCGCCGCAAGGTCAAGATTGTCCGCGCCCTGAATGGCGTTGAGCACCAGCGCGCAGTCTTCCACCGCGCGGCACATCGGGCCGGTCTTATCCATACTCCAGCTCAGTGCCATCGCGCCGTAACGGCTGACGCGCCCAAACGTCGGACGCAGCCCCGTCACGCCGCAAATGGCTGACGGCGCAAGAATCGAGCCCAGCGTTTCTGTCCCAATGGAAAAGCCCACCAATCCTCCGGCGGTTGCCGATCCCGGGCCGGCTGAGGAACCTTGCGACCCCATCGACGTGTCCCACGGATTCTTCGTTTGTCCCGCGAACCAAATGTCATCGAGCGCCAATTCTCCGGTGGCAAGTTTGCCAATGAGCACCGCGCCCGCTTCGCGCAGCCGGGTGACCACCGTCGCATCCACATCAATGATGCGGTCTTTGAACGGCGCCGCGCCCCAGGTGGTGGGATATCCTTTCACCGCGAACAGGTCTTTGATTCCATAGGGAATGCCATGGAGCGGCCCGCGATACTTGCCGGCGGCAATCTCTTGATCGGCCCTGCGCGCCTCGCGTAGCGCCAGATCATCCGTGATGGTGACAAAACATTTTAGTTTGGGGTTGTAGCGTTTCGCGCGGGCCAGATACATCTCCGTGAGCTCTACTGAAGTCACCTGCCGCGAGCGAACCATTTCGCTCAAGTTCGTTACGGGCCAGAAGGCAACATCTTCCAGGGCTTCGAGCTGCCCGCGCGAGCCGCGGGGTGGCCGCTGCACGCGAGGCGGAGCACTAGCCCGGAACGGCCGGCGCGTGCGGTCGATCTTCATTCCCGGAAGCACAGGATTGAAGTACAACGGCGGAGCAATGCTGTTATCGATTTCGATCTTGCGCAACTCGCGCAGCTTCACCGTGTTCTCGGTAACGCCCTTGAGCATCTTGTCTAACTGCTCGTCACTGAATTCAAGACCGGCGACGGCCGCGGCCGAACGCAGCATGTCTTTTGTTAATTGGGGCGCAGCCGATTCAGACGTTTTTGTGGCAGAGGGCTCCGCGCCAGACCCTTCCGCAAGGGGGACTTCGGAGATGCGGGCTTCAGTCAATTTGCCCCAGAGCACGCCCGGAAAAAGCGTTGAGGCCAAACCAAGCGAAGAAAAATAAGCGAGGAACGAACGGCGGTCAGTGGTGAGGTTCATGAGTAGGGAAACATTCTGCACTGGGGAAGAAAGTTTGTCTATCCGAGACAGAATGGATGGTGGAAGCATGCGAGTTGAGGGGACATGCCGGCATTCTGACATTCGTTGGTGAATCATTACGGGTGGTCACTGGATGGTCTTTAGCAAACGGTATCGGTCAACGGTGATCTCGGCACGGATTGCAGCGACCGCAGCAGGATAACGGAGACGCCACTTGCTCCTCGGTTTCATAGCCGGAGCGTGAGGCAAACCTCATCACCAAGTGCTGTTCTGAAGGATTTGGCCGGGGGAGGAGTTTATCCTTCCCCCAAACCGGATGCGTAATCAGTGGACTGTAAGCGTGAGTGGTTGCGACACGGTTGCCGTGCGAGTAGTTGCGCTCACGGTGAGCGTGTACGTGCCAGGAGGAGTTGTAAACGTCTGCGGGGACGGAGGAGGAGGCGTTGCACCTCCACCGCCACAGCCTGTCAGGGCAATGATCGGAATGCAGGCCAGGAGCAGCACGCAAGCGCGTACGCAGTATGAGACTCGGCGGCGCTTGGTGAGCAACAGGGCAACCGGCGCCAGGAATGCCAGTCCGATACTCGCGAGTTTGACGCCATCGAAGGTGAGGGCAGCTGTTCTCACCACCTGCGTGTTGACCGTGACCGTGAACGTTGCATTTGCGCTGGAAGACAGATTGAGCGACGACGGCGAGATGGTACACGTAGCGTTTGTTGGAACCCCGCTACAGGTAAGCGTTGCTGTACCCGCGGCGCCAGGTGTTGCGGCGATCGACAAGGTATAAGTGGCTGGTTGGCCAGCCGTCACCGTGGCTGTGCTAGTACCGCCGCTAGCCGGTGTTATGGCCAAGGTGGGAGTAGTTCCCGTGCCGCTTAGGGCGATAAACGCTTCGCCGCTGATCGCATCGTCAGTGATGGTCAGCAACCCGGTGCGCGCGCCGGCAGCGGTGGGCTTGAAGGTGATCAGAACGCTGCAGGACGCGTTGGGCGCTACGCTTGCCGCGCAGCTACTTGTCGCCGCAAAGTCTCCTGTAGTGGTAATGCTGCGAATGTTGAGCGGCGCGCTGCCGGAGTTAGTGATCGTCAGCGATTGCGCTCCGCTGGTGACCCCGGCGTCAAGGGAACCAAAAGCAGCAATGCTGCCTGACAATGTCACCCCGGGAGCGGCTGGATTCTTGCTGAGTCCGCTCCGGAACAACAAGAGGTCCTGCCCCGTGAGCGTTGCGTTGCTGGTGATGAAACCAAACCCGGTGGAACCCCAACGGACCAAATTGTGCGGTTCGGGATCGTTTAGTTCAGTGAAGTTCAGCGTTCCTGTTGACGTCAGCGACTTGAGGTCGTAAGCCGTGAGCCCCACGCCGGCGCTGATCTGATCAGCCACCATGAAGAACTGGCCGGCTGCTGTGTCCATCGCCATATCGTGGAGGTTGGGGAAGCTGGTGGGATTGATGGCAGTAACGGAGAAGGAGCCGACTTTCGTCTTTGTAACCGGATCCCATACCTGACCCGCCTTGGTGTAGAGCAGTTTGCCGTCAGAGATCAACGATAGTCCCGTGGTGTCATTTCCGCCAACGTTGGTGCCCGTCACGGGTGTGAAATGAAGGCCGGTGGCGTCGATGGTGAACACATTAAAGAACGGACTGGCAAGGGTAAAGGGCAACGAGTAAACAGTGCCCGGATCGGTGAACGCGAAGCTTGATACATCAACCCCATTGAAGAACTGGGTGAGATCAGGCACGGAATTGACCAGGCCCACATCGTTGAAGAGGGACATGACGCCCTCGGGAAAACTGTTGCTGGTGAAAAACACCAGCAATGATGTCTGTGTGCCAGGTACGACCTGCATTGTGGCGCTGAATGGACGATTCAGCACGAGGCTATTGGATGGGTATTGGAAGGTGCGATCGATCTGACCCGTGGAGAGGTTGATTCGCTGGATGACCTGGTCGCCCTGAGCTGCAACGAAGAGGAAACTCCCGTCATCGCTGGCCGCAAGTGCGCGTGGATCATGACCCACGATGATGGGAGTCTGCGTGGCGCCCGTCTCAGGATCAATTGCAATTACTGTATTCGGATTGGTCGCGGAAGAAGCTGGGATACTAGCGTAAAGAAGCTTTCGACTCGGCACAAAGACCACAAATGACGGATTGAGATTGAGCTGCCGGTACACGGTTAGGGTCAGGGGAGCACTCTCACCGCCACCGGGGGCCGGATTGACAACGGTTACTGGCAATTCGCTCATGGCATTGAGGAGTGCCGGGTCAACTGCGAAGGAGAGCAGGGTAGCGCCTTGATACGTGGTTTTCTGAGGCTCTCCGGCAATGTGCACAACTGATGTCGGAAAGAAGTTTGCTCCACTAATAAAAACAGTGAGGTTGGTGCTGCCAATCGCCACAGTTGATCTGCCCATTGAAGTGAGCGTGGGCACCGGGAAGGCGCTGACACCCACGCCGCTCAAATTGAGGACGAGCTGCGGATTCACCGGGTCGTTGCTGGCGACCGTCAAGGTTCCCGTGCGCGTACCCGGCGCCTGCGGCGTGAAATTGATGGTGAGGATACAAACAACGTTGTTCTCTATGGGCGCAGTGCAGTTCGGTAAATTGAAGCTGAAATCTGTGCCAGTGATGGTGGTATGCGCGAGATCTATTTGCAGCGGCGCGCCACCTATGTCTTGAATAAATAGTTGGTGGGCCGGCGCCGCTTGTCCCACCAGCACCGGGTCAAAGCTGAGTGAAGCGCCGAAGATATCGATGACCGGCACCACCCCACTACCGGAGATTGGCAGCGTGGTCAGCACTAACGGAGTGTTGGTCGTCAACGTTAAATTCGCATTGGTTGTGATCACTGCAACCGGAGTGAAAGTAACCAACAGGCTGCAAGTGGCGTTGGGCGCAACCGGGGCCGCGCACTGCGTTGTATCAATGGTAAAGACGGGATCGCTCGAAACCGCCGAGGTGAGCGACAACGGCGCGGTGCCACAGTTCGTCAGGACTACTGGGAGAGTAGTCGGTTGTCCGACTCGCGTCGGGTCAAAACTAAGGCCGAAAGAAAAATCTCTGGGCAGGCAAACCGCCGGCGCATCGGCGGTGGGATCGATCTTTGCAGCGAACCCAAAGCTTGCCGTTACTAGTGGGGGCGGAGGAGGGGTAGTCGGGTGGAATGAGCCAGCCGTAGTATGCAAGGTGTTATTTGCGATTCCCGCCACATGGATCTTTCCTGCACCGTCAGCCGCCACAGCTTGTACCCCGGAACCTTCAGTCGCGCTTCCGAAATATGTGGAGAATAGCAACTGCTTTCCTGTGGGGTCGAATTCCATGATGAAACCGGTGCTGCTCGAGAATTGTGCTGGCGGCATGATCGACATGAAAGGATGAACCATAGGGAACTGGAAGTCGCGCGTTCTACCGACGATCCAGATGTTTCCGCCTCCGTCCACTGTCATTTGGCTGGGACTGAGATCGCCGTTGGTAAGAAAACTCGAATAGACGAGCGCGGTACCGGTGGCGTTGAGTTTGGTAAGCCACCCGGTGCTGGTGAATTGGGGTAAGGTGCTGACACGCGCGTCGGGGGTTACGGGGTAGTCGGCATTCGGACCGAAGCCGGAGAGGATAGCATGGCCGGTGCTGTCTACAACGATGGATAGGCTCTGGAAGCCGTCGCCGACAAACGTAGAGTAAACAAAGTTCGCGCCATCCGGGGCCACCTTGCTGACAAACGCTGCTTCAGTTGAAGGCGCTGTGATCGTGGGCTGGAATACGCCTGCAGTGATCGGCCAGAGTGTTCCGGCCCTGCCATAGATATATGCATTCCCGGAAGCATCAACCGCCACGGATGCCGCGCCCTCCGGGCCTGCGCCTCCGCCCTGTGGCTCCGCATCGCCGATAAGGGCGCTGTAACTCAGCGCTCCCGTCGGCAGGAATTTAGAGAGGAAGACGAGCGGATCCCCTCCCCCAGTCGTATTGTTCTGTACAGCATGCAGCGCTCCTGGGGTTACCGGGAAAGTCGCATCGCTAGTATTGCCGGTGACGAAAGCATTCCCGGTGCTGTCCACCACGACTGAGGTCGCCAAGCTGAATCGCCTGCCTAACAGGGTGGAATAGTTGAGCGCTGACCCGTCTGCGGAGAGCGAACTTACGAACGCTGAGAAATCGGCAAAGCCGACGGCTGGCGTGGATGCCGGATTCTTCACAGGAAAATCCGCAGATTGCGTGCGGCCTACAATGATCGTGTTGCCGTTAATGTCAACGGCTATCCCGAATGGCTCGTCATAGTCTGTACCGCCGAGAAACGTGGAATACACCTGGCCTGAACCATCGGCGCTGAGCTTGGTGACGACAACATCTGGTTTGTTGCTGGCACAGCTTGCGCAGGTTGGCTGCAGAGAGCCCGGTGTTGTCGGATACGCTGCATCGAACACCAGTGATGTGATGTAGGTGTTGCCGACGCCATCTGTGGCGATATGTGCTGTACTGATCGAGGCGTCAGCCAAAAAGGTGGAGTAGTCCAGCACCGGGTCGATAATGAGCGGCAATGAACGGTCATAAGAGCCCACGTCGAAGGTCGCGCGATTGTTGCGCACGCGATACGCGACGGCAACTTCCATCCTGCCGTTGCTGGTCTCCTGATATGCGAAGGGGCGGTGGAACTCGAGGGAGGCTTGTGCGGTGTTGATAAGGAGATCGCCGGCAGGGGTCAATTGCAGGTGACGCATCCCAGTGAAGCGCAGCGCGATGACACTTGGATCGGCGCCCGGTGCGAGTACAAAATCGTGTTCGAGCCGCGGACCGTTGCCATAGAAAACCAGGTCTGTTCCCGGGTAAAGAGATGTATAACGTACGCGCGCGTAGGTAGGAATATTCCGCTGAAAGTCGGCGGGGGTACTCCCGCGCAGGTAGTTCACCTTTCCTGGCAATGGGTTCTCGGCGGATACCGCGCTACTCTGCGAACCTTCCAGACTGATGCCAAGCACTTCTGCACTGCCGGCTTTGGCCACCAGTCGAAGCTCGATGCTGTGGTCAAGTAAGCCCATGACAAGCCCGTTCTGGTGAGTCAGAAACTTATAGCGCGCGTCCGCCTGCTTCAAGTTTGGCTCGAACGCGATGGGCAGACTTTCCGTTTTGAGCGCGCCCGTGTAGGGAGTGGATTGTGCGGGTGTGTGCTTGCCGTGCTGCTCAGCGCAAGCCGTTGAAACCAACCCAAGAACAAGACCACCTAGAGTGAAGCTAAGCAGCAACTGAGGCATGAAGCGGCACGCGCAAAAAGCGCGGACCAAGGAGCGCGAAGATAGCATGTGTCATTTTTCCCGGCAGGAGAAGTATTCCGAACAAGACAGCGCGTAGAAGGGGGCATCCAGCAGCTACTCAGGAACGGAAGATGAAGTGTAGCCTGAAATAAGGCAGATGGACAAGAGCTTTCTAACAAGAGCTTTCCTGACGCCTGTGCGGAGTCAAAGAAAAGTGGGAAGGCTGGGCCAGCCGCCCGATATAATCGCGGTGTGTACGTCCGATGCGCAGTTACCGTGGTTCTCCTCAGCGCAGGGATGCTTGCGCAATCTGCGCCACCCTCATGTCCTGCTGAGCGCCCGGTGGACGACATTATCACCGAGGTACACAAGCAGCAATCGAGCAAGAAGCACCGCAATTCAAACCCATTCCCCGACGTCATTTGCATCTGGGGCTGGTGTCGCGACCATTCAAGCAAGCAGACGCCGCCAACCTTTCCGGCATCGGAACCACAAGCTAAGAGTGATGACGAAAACGAGAGCACGAGTTCCAGCAGGGTCCCAGTGGACAAGTGTAATGACGCGATGGAGATGGCGCTTGAGGCAGCTCACAACGTTGACGTGGGCGATTACTCGTTTGCCGCAAGGAATTATGGCGGCGCGTTGCTGCGCTACAAAGATGCAGTTGAAGAAAAGCCGGGAGATGCTGCCATCCATGTGCGGTTGGGGCGAGTGTTCGAGAGATTAGGCCAGTTTCCACAGGCGACGGAACAATACAAAACAGCGCAAGAACTCGCAGGGCCAGCGAAATGGTCAAATGAAGCTAAGGCGGCTCTAATTCGTCTTCAGCAGCGTCAAGCCTCGGGTAAGAATCGATAAACATCATCTCACTGAGAAACGTAGTTCATTGCGGCTCACAATCCCAGGGCTTCCACTTGCTCCTCAGTTTCATAGCCGAGCCAGTGTGCAACTTCATGCCAGACCACGCGCTTCACCTCTGCCCGCAGGTCTCCTTTTGAACACCGCAGAATGGGGCCACGAAAAACAAAGATCAGGTCTGGGGCATATTTCACCTGGGCGAATGAGCGTTTCGTCCTGAAGGTGCCGCTGTAAAGACCCAACAACTCAGTTCCCTGCCCCCATTTGTCCCTGGTCGCGATGTCCTGTAAGACCTCCACGGGAGGCTCGTCAACCACTTGAATGCCGGGAAAGTCCGGCAGACGCCTGATCTTCTGGGGCAGGGTGCTGTAGGCCCACTCTACAATTTCCTCAAAGCTTTCTGGATTTGCGGCGTCGGCCATGAGCCAACTTTATCACCAAGCGCAGGCGGCGGATTGATACCGGCGGCGTGGGGACGCTCTATTGTCTTCCCGCGCTGGCCGTTAATTGCTGGCTTTGTACCGCTTTGAGGCACGGCATTTCTTTTACTAACTCTCCGGCTTCCCGCATTCCCCGGCTTGGGGCGCTCTTCCACCAGAAGATCTTTGATGGATCAGTGGGCGCCTTCTTTTCCTGGCTCTGGGCGCTATCCAGAAGGAATCCGTTCCCGTAGGTGGCAAATCGAAAAGCAATCGGCGTTCCTGAATCCGGCGTGTAAGTGAACGACCGCGAAATGCCGTCGGAGGTTTCAGAGGCAGGCTTGCCGCACTTGGCTTGCAATCCGTCCATGTTCATCGCCTTCAGCGCGTCGTCCATCTGCGCCTCTTCCTCTTTTCGGATAAAGAACGGCATCGTTTTATCCGATGGCTTCACGGAGAGCGCACAGGAAATGGCGGGTGAACCCGCGCCGGTCTTAAAGCAATCCCATATGGAGTACTTGCTGGGCCGTTCTGAAAATTTCGCTACATAGGTTCCGGTGTCGGCGCTTGTATCGTTCAGGGCCTCAATGCGTCTGCGTTCAAAGACATGGATTATTTCCACCGCGTTGGAAAACAGCATGGTGCGCCGGGGAATCGGCTTTC
>DASXJO010000790.1:0-7745 GCA_036497385.1 Candidatus Angelobacter sp.
GATCCAACGGATAAAGATCCGTGGGGCGTCAAGACAGATGGCGGCACCATGCTGCAGGCCGACTATGGCCGGGTCTCCGCGGCGCCCACACCGGGCACGCGTGAAATCTGGACTCTCAAGAATGCCGGCGCAGGATGGGACCATCCAGTTCACATCCACTTTGAAGAAGGCCAGATCCTTGCCCGCAATGGCAGCGCAGCCAACGTGCCTGCGTGGGAAAAAGGCCGCAAGGACGTGTATCGCCTGCGTCCGGGTGGAAGTGTAACTTTGACCATGCAGTTCCGCGAATTCTATGGGATGTTCATGGAGCACTGCCACAACACCGTGCATGAAGATCACGCCATGTTGATTCGTTGGGAACTGGATCGCGGCCTGGTTCCCATGCCGATGCCAATTCCGACTCCTCAGGGCGTGGGCTACATCGCATCAACCACGCTCCCAACAGCCTTCAATCAGCCCTCGAATGTCTCTAACAAGAGCGGCTCGCAGAGTGGTGGCGGTTCCGGCTCGGGTGGTGGTTCCGGATCCGGCAAGGGCGGCAATAGTGGTGGTGGCGGCGGATCTGACGCTGGCATCTCCGGCGGCGGCTCTGGCTCCGGAAAAGGTGGTTCTAACAGCGGCGGCGGGAGCGGTTCCGGCAGAGGCTCCAGCGGCAGCGGCAAAGGCAAATAACTGAAAGCTCACAAGGGGCGGGCCGTCCTTCCGGGGCGCCCCGTCACTCTTATCAACATGATTATCTGGGAATAAAACCGAGGGAAAGAAACACCATGCGACGGAATGGTTGGGCCATCCTTGCGGCAACAGCTGCATTCATGCTCTGTGCTGCGCTTTACCTGACGGTCGGCGTAATGCCGGCCGCTGCTGACAACTCCTATTGGGGCGCGAATTATTTCCCCAACGTACCTCTCATCACCCAGGATGGAAAAACCATCCACTTTTACGACGATATGCTGAAAGGCAAAATCGTCCTGATCAATTTTATTTATACCGAATGCGGCGAAACCTGCCCGCTTGAAACCGCAAAGCTAGTCCAAGTTTATAAATTGCTCGGCGACCGCATGGGCAAAGACATCTTTTTTTACTCCATAACCGTTGACTCCAAACACGACACCCCTGCCGTCCTCAAAGCGTACGCCAAGAGATTTCACACCGGGCCTGGCTGGTACTTCCTGACCGGGAAGAAGGAAGATATCGATACCATTCGCAAAAAGATTGGCATGGCCGGACGGCTGGACGAAGATCCTCTTACCGGACATACCAGCAGCTTGACCCTGGGCAATGAACCGCAAGGCCAATGGATGCAGGACAGTTCATTCGACGATCCGCATTTCATCGCCACCATTGTCGGCAACTGGCTTACGCCCGGATACCGCAAGGCCAGCAACAGCTATGAAAACGTGCCCAAGATAGATGAATCTGTAGGCGGTGAAGGCCCGTCGATGTTCCGCACGCGTTGCGCGGCCTGCCACACCATTGGCGGCGGCGATGGCGTCGGCCCGGACCTGCTCGGCGTGACAACGGCTCATGGTCGCGACTGGGTGACCAGATACATTCTTGCGCCGGACAAGACTCTGGCCGCAAAAGATCCCATCGCCGTGGCTTTGTTTAAAAAATACAACAAAGTCAAAATGCCAAACCTCCACTTGACTCCAGTCGATGTAAAGGTTTTGCTCGACTATTTCGATAAACAAACAGCTGCCGTCGCGCAGGCCGCTGATTCATCCCCGGACAGTACAGGCGCGATGAAGCCCGAGCCGGTATCCACCAAAACCAGCCAGGCGCCAGGCAGAAAATAATTGCCGTCCAGGCTGCGAGTGGGCCGCCCGATGCTTGAATGCGTCGGGCGGTTTTTTGTGTGTAGCACTTGGCCATTAGCAATTAGCCATTAGCCTGAACTTGGAAGACCTCTAACCTGTGTTCTGCTGCATTACGATCATTTGCCGATAAGTTCTCGCCCAGCATAAATGGCCAAAGGCTAACGGCCAAGAGCTAAGGGCCGCTCTCCTGCTACAATCCCAACTCATGTTTACGCGGCCTCCCGGATTCACATACAAAAATGACGAGCTTCATTGCGACGCCTTGAGCATCAATAAGCTCGCAAAAAAGTTTGGGACGCCTTTGTATCTTTATTCCGCCACGGCCATACGCGAGCGTTATCGCGTGCTGGAAGGCGCTTTTCACCACGTAAAGCACACGTTGTGCTACTCGGTGAAAGCCAATTCAAACCTAAGCATTCTGCGGCTGCTGGCAGGCATGGGCGCAGGCTTTGATATTGTTTCCGGCGGCGAACTCGAGCGCGTTCGACGCGCACATAAAAGGTCCCTCAGCAGAGTAGTGTTCTCCGGCGTTGGCAAGACCACCGACGAACTGCGCTTGGCGCTCCGCAGCGGCATTCTGTTGTTCAATGTCGAAAGTGAAGGCGAGTTGGAGCTGCTGGCTGCCTGCGCTGCAGAGCTTCGTAAGGTCGCCGATATCGCTTTGCGTGTGAATCCTGACGTGCCGGCGGAAACACATCCGTATATTTCCACCGGCCTGCGCGAACACAAATTCGGTGTGCCCATCGGCAGCGCCCGCGAGCTCTGCCGCCGTGCCGCGCAGCACAAATACCTTCGCGTTGCGGGCGTAAGCCTGCATATAGGTTCCCAAATTAGTGACGTGACACCGTTCCATCTTGCTATGGAGCGTGCGGTGGATCTGGCATTGGAGTTAATCGCCGACGGACACAAAATCCGCTTCATAGACGCGGGCGGCGGTCTTGGCATCTCATACAACAGCTCTGCTCCAGTGGATTTCACCGATCTTGCTCATCGTTATGAGGAAGCCATTACAGAGCCGTTGCTGAGAATGAAGAAGCCTGTTCCCCATCTGCTGCTGGAACCCGGCCGCTCCATCATCGCGCCCGCCGGAGCGCTGGTCACGCGTGTGCTTTATCTCAAGCGGAATGGCAACAAGCGGTTCACCATAGTCGACGCCGCCATGAACGATCTGATTCGGCCATCGCTTTATCAGGCACGGCATGAGATTACGCCGGTGAACCTGGTTAAAGGTCGCAGCGAGCGCGTGCAATCGGATATCGCCGGGCCTGTTTGCGAAAGCGGTGACTTCCTCGCCCGTGACGCCATGCTGCCCGCCGTCGCCCAAGGTGAAAATCTCTGCATTTTCGATGCTGGCGCTTACGGTATGTCATTAGCTTCCAACTATAATTCCCGTCCACGCGCGGCTGAAGTTCTGGTCGATGGCACTCGCGCTCGTCTGATCCGCCGCCGTGAGACCATCAAGGACTTGCTGCAACAGGAGGCCGCGTGCTTATGACCGATCTCAAGGCCCTGGCCTACGAATTCCTTCATGAAGCGCAGGAGACGCTCAAGAGCGACGCCTATCTCAATCCCACAGCCATCGTTATCACGCCGGATGAAAACCTCATCTTCGATATTGAGTTTGAGACGGAAGAAGAACGGGACGAGATTTATTCTGAAATGATGGATGTGGCCCAGCAGAAAAATGCCAGCGCCATTATCACTGTGAATGACGTTTTTCCCGACGACGCGGCAGGCTCTCCTGTGCAGTTGCAAGGTGATGGCTGGGGCCAACTGGCCGAAGCGCCGACTGAAGCCATTCTGATCACCGTCTCCGGCAGCGGCTTTGATACATGGAGCCTGATCTGTCCTTATTTCCGGCGCGATGACCGCATCAACTTCCATCCGGCGCGGGAAATCCGCAACCCCGGCGGCGAGGTTGAGCTTCTGGGTGACTGGACCGGCAAGGCCGGAGCAGCGTGAGAGAAAGCAGCCTTTAGCCATTAGCTCTTAGCTCCATCTGCAGAGCTATAGCATCTTCTCGTTCTCTCGGTCCTCAACGCACCGACTGATGTCAGAGATGTTCTCTGAAACCCAACAATGCAGACGGCCGCAAAAGACCGATTGATTTTCATCATCGAATCAGCAAAGCGCTCAAACAAGCTAAAGGCTAAGAGCTAATAGCTAAGAGCTGCGTTTCTTCCCAGCATCAACACTGATTTCTCCCCAGATTTTCACATTCATAAAAATCACAAAAGCGTCACCGCACCCGCATGAATATTGGCTTTCGCAAACACATTGCACCTCATCTTGGTGTCCACCTGTGGATGAACTCCCAAGCTATTGATTTCACACGAGATACAAAACGCAAAAAACTATTTGACTTAAATCCCCAATAGCGTAGATTCACACTCGTTCTTTGACATTTCAAAAGTTTTCCCGGTTGGTGGCGAGTACCGGGACCCAAGCAAGATCACGGCAGCACGGCCAAGCTGAAAACGTCTGGCGCTGGAAACGGCGACAGATGGAATAAGCCTAAACTGGAAGTTGCGAGAAGGTCGGCGAGGGTCTATAGCGAACCGCTGGTTGAGGAGAACGTGAAAAGTTTAAAGGCAAAGATAGAAGCCCCGAGGTGTTGACCGATTTACCCGGTTGGCGGTAAGCCCGGAGCCCAAGCTTCAGCGCAAGCTGATTAAAGATCGCACTTTGTGAGTTTCGCAAGGAACTAAGGCAAAGAAACTGGTCGGCAAGGGCCTATAGCGAACCGCTGGGCGAGGTGAATGGGTCAACCACAAAACTCGGGGCTTCTTAATTTTCGTGTGTAATCCCGAGCGCAGCGAGGGAACCCTGCAACATCGACGCTTTGAAGTTGATTTATCCGCCGAGATGCGGTTTTTTGTTGAACTGAATACGCTTTGGCAAGATTTAGTTAGCGATGTTGGGTTGCACTATGCCTGATTTGCGATAGCGATCCCTCGCTCTGCTCGGGATTTCACAACAGTCACTCCAGCCCCCCATACACCAACTTGCCGCCGAGATAAGTCGCTTCCACCTTTACGTTCTTAATCGCCGCCGGCGGAATCTTAAAGATGTCATCGGAGAGGACAACAAAATCCGCCAGCTTGCCTGGGGTAATCGATCCCTTTTCTTTATCCTGAAACTCCGCATAGGCAGAGCCCATGGTGTATGCCTCAATCGCTTCCGTCACGTTCAGCTTTTGCTCTGGTACCCAGCCGTTGGGATTCTTGCCGTCCAGCGTTGCGCGCGTAACAGCGGCGTAGAGGCCCAACATCGGGTTCAACGGCGCGACGGACCAATCCGTGCCGAAAGCCAGCCGCACACCGTTATCCAGAAACGTGCGAAATGCATAGGTGCGCTTGATGCGCTCAGGACCGATTCGTGTCTCCGCCCAGCGTCCGTCATCGATCGCATGGTAAGGCTGAACGGATGCGATCACACCCAGGCGCGCGTAGCGGGCAAAATCTTTTGCCGCCATGTGCTGCGAGTGCTCGATGCGCCAGCGCCGGTCGCGCTTGCCATTGCTCTTCTCAATCTGCGCAAACATGTCCAGCGTCATGGAAATAGCGCGATCGCCAATAGCATGAACGCAAAGCTGCAACCCTGCGGCATCCGCGCCGCGAAGCCGCTGCTGCATGGCCGAGACAGGATGCATTTCATCGCTCAAGAGGCCATGCGAGTTTGGCGCGTCAGTATAGGCGTCAAAAAAATAAGCTGTCTCAGAACCCAGCGATCCATCGGCATAGCCTTTCACAGCCCCCATGCGAAGGAACGGTGTTCCGAAGGCCCGCCGGATTCCCAGCCTCGCCTGGTCCTTCCAGCCTGTTTCCATGGGCGCGGCGTAGATACGGATGGTGAGCGCGCCCTGCTCTTGCAGTTCGGAATACGCTTTCATGTCATCGTAGGATGGATTCATGTCCTGCACGCTGGTCACGCCGAGAGAAGCCGCGTGATCCAACGCCTGATGAATTGCCCGCATGCGGTGCGCCGCTGTCATGGGCGGCATAACTTTATTCACCAGTTCCTGCGCTGAGTCTCTCAGTACACCCGTGGGATTGCCCTGCGCATCGCGGACGATTTGCCCTCCGGCAGGATCAACAGTTTTAGCGGTAACGCCAGCCAGGCGCAGCGTGACAGAGTTTGCCAGCGATTCATGGCCATCATAGCGATTTACCCACACCGGCGTGTCCGGCGTCGCGGGATCAATCAGCTCTTTGGTGGGAAGATTGGGCGGCGACCATTTCTGTTCGTCCCAATCACCGCCGACAATCCACTCGCCTTTGGGAGTGATCTTCACGCGATCGGCAATTTTGTTCGCGAACTCTTCCGGGGACGCCGCATCTTTCAATTGCACGGCTGAAAGATGATCTCCGCCATCCACAAAATGCACATGTGCATCATTGAAGCCCGGAAGCAGGAGCTTGCCTTGCGCATCCAGCACTTTTGTCTGCGGACCGTGCCATGCGTCCACTTCCGCCGCACTCCCAACGGCAACAATACGCTCGCCTAGCACGGCAAGCGCCTCAGCATGTGGCCGCGTTTTATCCACTGTCCAGATTTTTGCGTTGGTAACAATCAGGTCCGCAGAAGGCTTCGCTTGCCCAAAACTCATTAAGCAGCCCAGAAGAACAAGGGCCGTAGAAATCCATAACGTTTTGGCGATTCCTGCCCTCATGAAATTTTTGGCAATCTTGGCAATTTTGGCAATTGTCTTACCTTTCTCCCCACTTCAGCTTGGTTCGCAGCACATCAAAGAAAGACCGGCCGGCAAACTTAAAGAGCTTTACGTTGTATTCTGATTTCTTGCAGACCACCACGTCGTCATCCACCAGCGGAGTTCCTACTTGTCCGTCCACCGTTAGGAAAGCCTGCTCTCGAGTCACGAGAATTCTGGCCTCAATGATCGCCGTATCTTTCACCACCAGAGGCCGATTCGTTAGCGCATGAGAAGCAACGGGTGTAATCACAAAGCCTGAGACTTCAGGAGAAAGAATGGGCCCACCGGCTGCAAGAGAGTAAGCGGTTGATCCCGTTGGCGTGGAGATGATCAATCCATCAGCTTTGTAGTTTGCGACGAAGTTGCCATTCACGCGGACTTCAAAATCCGTGATGCGGGCCACCGCGCTCTGGTTCATCACAACTTCATTCAGAGCTTCATGCGTGGCCACGCACTTTCCCTCTCGCACAACCTGGCAGTGCAGCATTGGCCGCAAGCTCAATTCGTAACCGCGGGCCGCGTCTACTTCTTCCAGCGCCTGCTCAATCTCTTCTCGTCGAATCTCGGTAAGAAAACCGAGTGAGCCCAGGTTAACGCCGAGGATGGGAATGTCCGCTTGCGCCACGCATCGCGCGGTGGAAAGCAATGTGCCGTCGCCGCCCAGCACAATCACAAAATCGGGGGCGACGCGGGCGAGATCTTCACGTTCTGCGGGCTCGCAGTCAGGACAGAATTCGCGCGTGGCGCCATCAGCCGTGATGGTGTAGCCATGATCGCGGAGCCAGCCCGCGACCTGGACAACAACTTTGCCCAGGTCTGGCTTGCCCTGCTTGGAGATAATGGACGCTTTCTTCATCAGAATGCTTTACTCGAATTCTGTATGCAATAGAAATTCCCGGTTCCCTTCCATGCCCAGGATAGGAGATTCCATCAATTCTATGTGCTTGCCGCCCAGTTCTTCCACTGTTCGCCGGACTTTCTGGACTGCGTCCTGCTGGGCCGCTTCGTCCTTCACGATTCCGCCTTTGCCGACCCGCTCGCGACCAACTTCAAATTGCGGCTTGATCAGGATAACGGCCTCGCGGCGCAAACAAGCGGTCGGCTCCAGTGTCGCCGCCAGCACCGCAGGGAGAACGAGTGTAACAGAGATGAAGGAAACGTCGATGGCAATGAAGCTGATCGCGGCGCCTGCGCCGACCTGCGCTATTTCTTGT
>DASXJO010000791.1:0-2623 GCA_036497385.1 Candidatus Angelobacter sp.
GTCCTGCTGTGTGACTTTCAGGCGAGGATCGGGAACGATTTCCAGCGGGGCGGTGTATTGTTTGCCGTTCACCGTCAAGCGGACTTGGTATTTGCCGGGAACAGCCTCGGGTCCATCAGTGCTGCCTCCCCACAATGGCGAGTGCGGAACCTTGGTGGCGCCTTCATAACGCATATCCCAGACAAACCGGTTGAGCCCCGCTTCCGTGGGCAGTCCGCGTTCGGCAGGACGCGGTCCAAAACCTTCATCGTCGCCGCCATCGCCACCGGGTTGGGGCTTGGGCGGATATTTGCGAATGACCTGTCCTTTCTGGTCCAGAATTTCCAAGGTGATGGGGGAGCTCTTGGTGGCGTCCGCTGGTTCGCCGGCAGCGCCTTCAGGCTTTGGCGGTACGGGAGCGTTCGCCGGACGTGCCTGCCCAGGCTCTTTGCCTTCTGTCGACGTCTCTTTTGGAGCAGTTGCAGCGGCAGTTGTCGTCGCCGCTCCGCCGTTGGCCTTTTTCTCTTCCGGCTTTTTCTCGCCGGGTTTTTTCAATGCCGTCTTGAGCGAGTAATAAATCACTGCTCCGTTCGGCGGGTTCTGTCCGCGCTCGCCACCGCCGCCGCCGAAGCCGCCACCGAATGTCGTGTGGTTGGCCGCGCTGGGCGCGTAGAGGTGGACTTCTTCATCCGCCACTTCCGGCTTGTATTGCTGCAATGGAGAAAGATCGTCCAGCGCCCAGAACGCTCGTCCATGGGTTGCCACGAGCAAATCACCGCCGTGCACGGTGAGATCGTAGATGGGAGAGACGGGCAAATTGCCCTGGAACGATACCCAATGCGCACCTTCATCCCAGGAGAAGAAAATGCCGCGCTCAGTGCCGGCATAGAGCAGCCCTTTGCGTTTCTTGTCCTCACGGACTGCATGAACAAAAGCATTGGCGGGAAGGCTGCCAGCCAGGCTGGTCCATGTTTTGCCGAAATCCGTGGTCTTGAAAATATAAGGAGCGAAGTCATCCATCTTATGGCGCTGCACGGAAACATACGCCGTGCCGGCGTTGTACATGGAAGCCTCGATCATGCTCACAGTGCCCCATTCAGGCATCGCTTTGGGCGTGACATTGGCCCAGTTCTTTCCGCCGTCGGTGGTCACATGCACCAAGCCATCGTCAGAGCCAGCCCAGATCAGGTCTTTTTGCACCGGCGACTCGACAACGGAAAAAATGGTGTCATAGACTTCTACGCCGGTATTGTCTTTGGTGATCGGTCCACCGGATGCCACCTGCTTGCTCTTGTCATTGCGCGTCAGGTCTGGACTGATGATCTGCCAGTTCACGCCTGCGTCGGTGGTTTTGAACAGCACTTGTGCCGCGAAGTAGAGAGTCTTAGGATCGTGCGGAGAAAACACGATGGGCTCAGTCCACTGGAAACGATATTTCTGGTCAGCTGCCGCAGCGCCAATAGGATTGATGGGCCACGGCGTAACGTTTTGGGTTTCCTCCGTGCGATGGTCGTAACGTGTAATCTCACCGCCATAAGAACCAGCGTAAACGATCTCAGGATCACGCGGATCAGGCGCTATGTAGCCGCTCTCGCCTCCGCCCACGGCGTACCAGCTTGTGCGATCAATGCCGCCCTGCGCTGCGCTGGCAATGGCCACAGAAGAGTTATCCTGCTGCGAGCCATAGAGGTAATAAGGAAAACGGTTGTCGGTGATCACGTGGTAGAACTGCGCCGTCGGCTGGTTCCCCTGGCTGGTCCAACTTGCGCCGCCATTGGTGCTTACGTTGGCTCCGCCGTCATTCGATTCAATCATGCGGTTCGGGTCATTGGGATCAATCCACAAGCCATGATTGTCACCGTGCGGCACGCGAATGGGGCGGAAAGTTTTTCCGCCGTCGTTCGACCGATACATCCCCGTGTTCAGAACATAGACGCCGTCAGCGTTCCGAGGGTCGGCAAAAACATGCGTGTAATAAAACGCGCGCTGCCGATATTGGCGGTCGCTGTTGGTGAGGGTCCAGCTGTCGCCGCCATCATCCGAGCGAAACAGGCCGCCTTTATCCGCTTCCACCAGTGCCCAAACGCGATTGCCGCTATAAGCAACAGCCAGGCCGATGCGGCCCAGCGTTCCCTCTGGCAAGCCATGACCGCTGAGCTGCTTCCATGTTGTGCCGCCGTCCGTGCTGCGATACAGTCCGCTTCCGGGACCGCCGCTGTCCATGCCCCAGGGCGTGCGCCTCGTCTGCCACAATGACGCAAAAATTACGTTCGGATTTGTGGGATCCATGGAGATATCGATCCCGCCGGAGTTTTCGTCTTTGTAAAGGACTTTGGTCCAGTTTTTGCCACCATCCGTTGTGCGATAAATACCGCGTTCCGCATTCGGGCCAAACACATGTCCCAGAGCAGCCACATAGGCGATATCAGAATTTTTTGGATTTACCGCAATGCGTCCGATAGTGCTGGTGTCGCGCAGCCCGGAGTAGGTCCAGGTTTTGCCTGCATCCACGGATTTGTAAACGCCATTTCCATTGATGATGTCGCCGCGAATGCAAGCTTCACCGGTCCCGGCATAGATCACGTTGGGATCGGAAGGCGCAACGGCAATCGCGCCAATGGAAGGCGACATGTCTTTTGCCTTG
>DASXJO010000792.1:0-12303 GCA_036497385.1 Candidatus Angelobacter sp.
GGCTTCCGGCTATGCCGTGGGAGTGGCGGAGTTGCTGATTGGGCTTTCCATGGTGCTGGGTTTCTGGGTGCGCCCCTTTGCCATTGTTGGTGCTCTATTCATGGCTAACCTGCTGCTTTCCACGTGGGTGCTTCCGCAAGGCGTCCCGCCATGGCGGTATTTTGGCAACGAGCTGGATAATATTGGACTCCTGCTGTTGTTTCTGGTGTTTTTTGCCCATAATGCGGGTACCACTTTGGGGCTCGACAAGGGGAAATAGGACCCCACGGGCCAGTTTGCCCGTTCAATCACAGCGGGTTCAGTCTGTAAACCCGATGCCGCCTGGCCCACTGAATTCCGCTGGAAAGCGCTAGAACGTCTAAAATCTAGACACACGTTACAAAAGACTCGCCTCTCCTATTGGAGACGCTTGTCTTACCCCAAACAAAAGCGCAGCATGGCCAGTAGCGGCCAGCGTCGGCTTGACCAGGAGGAGAAACCTATGCCGGGAAATTCGCTTGAACCCTCTTCTTTGCCGACTTTCGTTAGGCCAGCCGAACAGACTGCCGAAGACGCGCAAAAATTTCTCGCTTCCATTGTGGAACATTCTGAGGACGCGATCATCGGGTGCACGCCGGATGGAACCATCGTGAGTTGGAACCGGGGAGCGGCGAAATTGTTCGTGTATGAGGCCCCGGAAATTATCGGGAGAAGCCTGGCTGTTCTTGCCACAGAAGAGGCAGCACCCTTGGTGAATACCGCCATTCAGCGGATGAAGCGCGGCAAAGCTATTTTGCCCTTTGACGGTAGCGGTGTAACCAAAAATGGCCGCCGCATTGAAATCAACTGTTCTGCAGCGCCGGTGAAGGACGCCGATGGAAACCAGGTGGGGATTGCCGCTATTTTGCGGGACATCAGTGAACGCAAGCGCGCCGATGAAGCGCGAGCGCTTCTGGCCGCGGTTGTAGAGTTCTCTGAAGAGGGCATACTCGCAGTCTCCGTGGACAAAAAAGTTTTGAGTTGGAACCGGGGAGCCGAGGCTATTTATGGATATTCCGCTGAAGAGATTATCGGAAAATCTGTGGCATCCACCATTATTCCTCCGGAATGCATGGAAGAGTATGACAGGTCTTTTGGGCGCGTCCTGGCAGGAGAAACTCAGGTTCGGTTCGAGTCTCAGCGCCACCGCAATGACGGCTATCTGGTTGAAGTAGCGCTGACATTTTGTCCAATCAAGAACCAGGAGGGTACGGTCATCGGCGTATCCGCTGTTGTTCGCGACATCACTCAGGCCAAAGCGACGCAACGGGCGCTGCATGAAGCAAATGAAAACTATCGCGCTCTTATCCACAACATTCCGGACGTCACCTGGATGCTCGACAGCAATAACCAGCTGAAGTTCTTAAGTCCCAACGCGGAGAAGCTTTTTGGATACAGCATCGCAGAATGTTATGCGCGCGGCGCCTCGATCCTGTTCGACACCCATCCCGACGAAGCCCAGCAAGTCAGGCGCATGTTCCAGTCGTTCTTTGCCGAAGGCGCACCTTTTGACATGGAATTCCGCATACGCCGCAAAAATGGCGAATGGCGCTGGGTCCACAACCGTGCCATCCAAACATTTGAAAAAGACGGGTTGCGGTATGCCAGCGGACTGGTGACTGACATAACACAACGCAAAGCCGCTGAAGAATCTTTGCGCGAGTCGGAGCAACGCTACCGGCTTTTGTTTGAGCGCAACCTTGCGGGTGTTTTTCGTTGCTCGTCGCGGGGAATTTTTCTGGAATACAACGACGCGGGAGCCAGAATTCTTGGCTACGATTCTGGCGCAGATCTTGTGGGACGCCCAGCGACGGATATATTTTTCCATCCAGCCGACAAGGCTGCTTCAGACCAGAAGATGGCTGAGCACGGAACTGCTTCCAATCAGGAATTGCTCATGCGTCGCAAAGACGGAACCCCAGTCTGGATAATGGCCAATACCACTATGGTGAGCGGCGCTATTGGGACAGAAATTGAAGGCACCTTTCTCGACATTACGATGCTCAAGCAGGCGGAAGAGCAAATGCGAGTTGCCAAGGAAGCCGCGGAATCCGCAAGCCGCGCCAAGAGCGAGTTCCTGGCGAACATGAGCCATGAAATTCGTACGCCAATGAACGGAGTAATAGGAATGATTGACCTGGCGCTGGATACCGACCTTACTCCCGAACAACGCGACTATCTGGCAACGGTAAAAAGCTCAGCGGGAGCATTGCTGGAGATTATCAATGACGTCCTGGATTTCTCAAAGATCGAAGCGCGCAAGCTGGAACTGGAACGCGTCCCCTTTAGCGTAAAAGACCTTGTTCGCGCAACGGTCAAGGACCTCTCAGCCGAAGCGAGGAACAAGCAGCTCTCGCTGGAATGCGACTTTTCCATCGACGTTCCGGAGATGGCAATTGGTGACCCCGGCCGGCTGCGGCAAATATTGATGAACCTTGTTGGCAATGCTCTGAAGTTCACCCACAAGGGAGAGATCATGGTGCGCGTCATACGGCTGCACGATGGCGCCTTGCAATTCAGCGTGAGCGATACGGGAATCGGAATCTCGGCGGAAAAGCAAAAATCGATCTTTGAAGCCTTCGTTCAGGCGGACACTTCATCTACCCGCCATTACGGAGGCACTGGCCTGGGTTTGGCCATAGTTTCGCAACTGGTAGCGCTTATGCAAGGCCGCATCTGGGTTGAAAGCGAGCCCGGCAAAGGCAGCACGTTTTACTTTACGGCACGTTTGGGTCTGCTTACCGCCAGCCCAACTAAAGATGATACCCAGCGCCGCCATGAACCAACTGCGGCCAAGCTATTTAGAAGACTACAAATTTTGATTGCAGACGATAACCTCGTTAACCTGCGCCTGGCCCGGAGTCTGTTGGCAAAACAAGGCCACTCTGCCGTGGATGTAAGCAGCGGACGTGAGGCCTTGGCGGCACTGGAGCAGCAGAGTTTTGATTTAGTCTTGATGGACGTGCAGATGCCCGATATGGACGGGTTCGAGACGACCAAGGCCATACGCGCACAGGAACGAGTCTCTAAAAAGCATCTCCCGATTGTGGCCATGACAGCCCATGCCATGATCGGCGACCGCGAGCGCTGCCTGGCCGCAGGCATGGATTCCTACGTAACAAAGCCTGTGGACGCAGCAAAGCTGTTCACCGCCATTGCAGACGCCCTTCCCAGAGATTCAGCTTCGAATCCTTCTGATTCTGAAAGCACGCCTTTGCGCGGGCAAGCGCCACAGACAATGGATCTGGACCACTAAACAACAGCTCTTCTCACGGCTACTGCCACATAAGCTTGGTGCGCTTTGCGAACCGGCACGGACCAGCGGGAAAACGGCTGCGCCTGTAAAATAGAGTCAGCCAATGGTGCAGTTCACCGAACAATACGATGTAGTAGTTGTGGGCGCAGGCCATGCCGGGTGCGAAGCTGCCATGGCGGCTGCCCGCATGGGACTCAAGACTGCTCTTTTTACGCTCAATGTGGACCTGATCGCGCAGATGTCATGCAATCCGGCGGTTGGCGGAATCGCCAAAGGACATCTGGTGCGGGAGGTGGATGCGCTCGGCGGAATCATGGGCGAAGTGACCGACGCGGTTGGAATCCAGTTTCGCCTTCTCAATACTTCGCGTGGACCTGCGGTTTGGTCGCCGCGTGCTCAGTGTGACAAGCAGCAGTACCGCCAGAAGATGCGCGAGGTGCTGGAGAGCCAGCCGAATCTTTTCATCAAGCAGGCAGAGGTAGCCGAGCTGATTGTGGAAGAACACCTACCACGGAGAAACGGAGACACAGAGGATCGGGTGATCGGGTCATCGGGTGATCGGGTGATCGGTAAGGACAAAGGCCCTTCGGATGACCCGATGATCCGATGCTCAGATGACCAGATTTCCTCCGTGCCTCCGCGCCTCCGCAGTGAAATGTTTGCAAGCGGCATTAAACTCCGCGATGGCCGCACGGTCGGTGCGCAGGCCGTCATTGTCACCACCGGAACGTTTCTCAACGGGCTGATCCATTGCGGCGAACAAACTTATCCTGCCGGACGCAGCGGCGAGCCGCCTTCGCAGTTATTGGGCGAGTCACTCAAGCTGTTGGGGCTGCGCGGATGCAGGTTGAAGACTGGCACGCCGCCACGGCTCGATGGCCGCAGCATTGACTGGTCGCGATTCGAATTGCAACCGGGCGACGCCGACCCCACGCCGTTCAGCTTCCGCACAAAGAAGATCACGCAGAAGCAGGTGCCGTGCTATATCGCGTTCACCACGGCGGAGACGCACCGCATCATCGCAGAGAATGTGCATCGTTCGCCCATGTATTCGGGACAGATCCAAAGCATTGGTCCGCGGTATTGCCCCAGCATTGAAGACAAGATTGTTAAGTTCCCAGACAAGACCACGCACCAGCTCTTTCTCGAGCCAGAGGGGCTGAACACGCATGAGATTTATGTCAACGGGATGAGCACATCGCTGCCGATTGACGTGCAGCTGGCGATTGTCAAATCAATCCCGGGCCTTGAAAAAGCGGAGATGCTGCGGCCAGGATATGCGATTGAGTACGACTCTATCGACCCGACCGAGCTTGAGCGCACACTGGAGACAAAAAAGATTGATCACCTCTTCCTTGCCGGACAGATCAACGGCACCTCCGGCTATGAAGAAGCCGCATGCCAGGGTTTGATGGCAGGAATCAACGCAGCGTTGAAGATCAAAGGCGAGCCGCCGCTGGTGCTTGACCGCACTGAGGCTTACACCGCTATCCTGATTGACGACCTCATCAGCAAAGGGACAAACGAACCTTACCGCATGTTTACTTCGCGCGCGGAGTTCCGGCTGCATCTACGCATTGACAACGCCGACCGTCGACTCACGCCGCATGGGCGCCGCATTGGCTTGATCAATGATCAGGCGTGGGCAGACTATCAGGCTAAGGAACAGCGCGCACAGAAGCTGACGGCATTGTTGGCAAACACGCGGGTGACCGCCGAGGTGATTGAGAAAGTCTGCCAAGCCCAGCACGAACGAGAAGCGACGCAGTCGGTGCTTGCGGATTCAGCAACGGACGAGGGCGTGGATATTTCGACCAAAGATGCAGTGGTGAATAATGGCAATTTGAACGGCGCGATTGGCTCGCCTTTGACTCAACTGCTGAAGCGTCCGGAAATTGTGATCGAAGATTTTGCGGGCGTGGTGCGGGAGAGCTATCCGGAATACTTCGCGGAGATCGCAGCAGTGTCTGACGAACTGTCAGCCGAAACACAAACTGTTTCTTCTTCTGAACCGTCATCCCGAGCTCCGTCAATGAGGACGCGCATTCTTCAGCGTCCGAATAGGAGCGAGGGACCTTGTGTTTTTGAGAACGAACAACTGACCGCTGGAGAACACAAGGTCCCTCCGGCCTACTCGCACGCTGATGAAAGCGCGCGCTCGCTTGACGGCCGTCGGGATGACGATGTTTATGGAAGACGCTTATCCTCCGCCGCGCGCAACGAAATGAAGACCGTCGAGACCGAAATCAAGTATGCGGGTTACCTTGACCAGCAGCGCAAGTCCATTGAGCGCCTGAAAAAGGCCGAGCAGCGGCTCATTCCTGACTGGTTCGATTACGGCAAAGTCAGCGGTCTCTCGCGCGAGATGAATGAAAAGCTGCAGCGAGTCCGTCCGCGAACGCTGGGCCATGCTTCGCGCATTCCGGGCGTTACGCCGGCCGCTGTTTCACTGATCAATGTCTATATTGAGATTCAGGCAAAGCGCTTCGCTAGCGCGCAGCAGACCGTGGGTTAATCATGGCGCAAGAGCAGAACGATCCCAAGCCGATCGATCCTGAGGTTCGCATTGGCCACGTACACCTGAAAGTAGCGGACCTGGAACGTGCGCTCAGGTTTTACCGGGACGTGCTTGGATTTGAGCTGATGCAGCGCATGGGAGACCAAGCCGCGTTTCTTTCCGCCGGCGGTTATCACCATCACATCGCATTGAATACGTGGGAAAGCCTGGACGGACAACCGCCACCCTTTGGCACTACAGGGCTCTATCATCACGCAATTGTCTATCCGAGCCGAGCGGCTTTGGCGGATGCGCTACGGCGCTTGATCGCAGCTGGAATCGGGCTTCAGGGCGCTGCCGATCACGGCGTGAGTCAATCGCTTTATCTGCGAGATCCCGATGGCAATGGAGTGGAGCTGTACGTTGATCGTCCCAGAGAAACATGGCCGCATACGCCGGATGGAAAGCTTGCGATGTACACGCGGCATCTGGACCTAAGGGCACTTTTGGCGGAATTGCCTGCGGATAAAGCAAATGAGGTTCCGACGACGAAGGATCTGTAACCTTGCCGGTCAACATTTGAATTCCCCCCTCGGCTTTACGGGAAGGTATGTGGTTGAAGGGATTATTTCCCAACAAAATGCAATAACAAACTGATGGCGCCGATCGTGGGAATCACGATGCCCGGGACAAGCGTCAGCAGAATTGAGAAACTCAGTCCCAGAAAAATGAGATTTTACCGAATGCAGTCGCTTGCTCCGGCCATATCTTCCTGACTAGAAGTTCAGATACCCATCCGCCTGTGTAGCAGAGATTCGCCATCAACCCATAGGCTGCCACGGCCAGCAGCGCAAAGAATGGAGGGTCTGGAATTCCAATTGGTTCGCCGAGAAAATGCTCGCAGAGCAACCCTGTGACGAAGCATAACGCTCCCGAAAGAACTCGAGTCGTGCCCACGATAAGGTTGTAAGGAATTCGCCGGGCTTCCACCAGACAATCGTGTGCCATGTATCAGTAGGATTGGTGCGTCGAGCGAAGAACTGTAACTCACTAAGCTTCCGTATGAAGCTCAGCAAAATATTCGCCCGGGAACCATCCGCTGTTCCGCTCACAGTGGCATGTTTCCGTGGTTCTCCAGAGAAAGGCGTTCGCGCTCGATCAGCGGCTGCAGGTAAAGAAAAACCTGATGCCGCTCCTGTTCATTTTTCAGCCGCGTTGCCAGCCTGCTCTCGGGATCTTTGTTCTTAGCCAGGCGCGCCAGCAGTGTGGTTCCGTCGGGGAGTTTCTTGCTGGCATCCGCATCATGGCATTTTCCGCACCGACCATTGAAAATGGCCTTGCCCTGATGGTTGGTGGCAGAAGTCGCCGCCTGCGTTTGCGCGGTAACACCCTGCCACGGAAGGAGCGCCATCAGCGAGGCAACAATGATTAATTTCATAATTACCGCCTGCGGCCCGGTGGGCCAAGGGCTGGCCGATCTTGCCGCTTAAGAGGAATTGTAGTCCTGAAGGAATGTCATTGTTATGCCAAATGCAGACCCGCAGTCGTTTGGGCGGCGATAGCGATCCCTCGCCCGGCTCGGGATTGCATAAACCTATAGCGGTATATTTGCATGCTTCTTGGGCGGATTCTTATCCCGCTTGTTCTGGAGCATCTCCAGCGCATCAATCAGCTTCTTGCGCGTCTCCTGGGGACGAATCACCGCGTCAATGTAGCCGCGTTCGGCAGCGACATAAGGGCTGGCAAAGCGGTCACGGAATTCCTCAATCTTTTCATTGCGCGCCTTGGCAATCACTTCAGCTTTTTCTTTCTCCGATTTCGCAGAAAGTGCCGCCCGCTCGATTTCTCGCTTGTAAACAATGTTGACCGCGCCTTCCGCTCCCATCACGGCGATTTCTGCCGTAGGCCACGCATAATTCACGTCTGTACGGATGTGCTTGGAAGACATTACGCAATATGCGCCGCCATACGCCTTGCGGGTGATCACCGTAATCTTAGGCACCGTGGCTTCAGCAAAAGCAAACAGCAACTTAGCCCCATGGCGAATGATGCCGCCATACTCCTGCTGCGTTCCCGGCAAAAATCCGGGAACATCTTCAAAGGTAATTAGAGGAATATTGAAGGCATCACAGAAGCGGACGAACCGCGCGCCTTTTACTGATGCATTGATATCGAGCACGCCGGCAAGAAGCGCCGGCTGGTTGGCCACAATGCCCACAGACCGTCCATTAAGGCGGGCAAATCCCACTACAATATTTTTTGCGTAGTGCTCATGCACTTCAAAGAAATAGCCGTCGTCCACCACGCGTGTAATAACGTCTTTCATGTCATAGGGCTGGTTGGACTCCGCGGGAACCACAGTCTGAAGTTCAGAATCGGCGCGGTCAATCGGGTCAGTGCACTCGCGACGCGGCGGATCGTCGAGATTATTGGATGGTATGAATCCAAACAGTTCGCGCACCATGGAGAGGCACTCCGCATCGTCATGCGCCATAAAGTGTGCGACACCGGAAGTTTCATTATGCGTGGCCGCGCCGCCCAGCTCATCTTTAGTCACCTCTTCATGCGTGACGGTCTTGATCACGTCCGGACCGGTCACAAACATGTAAGAAGTCTTGTCCACCATCAGAATGAAATCGGTGATGGCCGGCGAATACACCGCACCGCCCGCGCAGGGGCCCATGATGGCGGAAATCTGCGGGATCACGCCGCTGGCCAGCGTGTTGCGCAAAAAGATATCGGCATAACCGGCCAGTGACATCACGCCTTCCTGAATGCGCGCGCCGCCGGAATCATTGAGCCCGATCAAGGGCGCGCCAACTTTCATGGCCGTATCCATGATCTTTACGATCTTGCCGGCGTTAGCTGCCGAAAGCGATCCGCCGAACACGGTGAAATCCTGGGCAAAAACAAAAACCAGCCGGCCTTCAATCCGGCCATAGCCGGTGACAAAGCCGTCGCCATAGACTTTGTTCTGTTCCATGCCAAAGTCCGTGCAGCTGTGCGTGACCATCTTGTCAAATTCCTCAAAAGTTCCTTCATCCAGCAGGAATTCGATGCGCTCACGCGCGGACATCTTGCCATCTTTGTGCTGGCGCTCCTGGCGTTCCTTGCCGCCTCCGGCCTCAGCCAGCGAATCACGGCGCTTGAGTTCTGTAAGTTTCTGTTCCAGGTTCATGAGAATGAATTATAGGGGAAACCCAAAGCGTGACGTATTTCGGCCGATAGAGAAAAATTTAGCGAATCGAAATTTTAATCTCAAGTAAACAGAGTAGAATCTCCGAAGATCAGGAGACCGTCTATGCCTGGATCGCAAAACCCTTCACATAGATTTCGAGTTGGGCCGGGAATTGTTTTGACCATCCTGGCTATGATCACCCTTCCCGCAGTCATAACCCTTAACAGGGTCCACGAAGCAGGCACTCTCAAAATCTCCAGCTCTGACCCCACGCCTTACGGATACACATGGAGCTTGTTGCTGTTCATTGTGCCGATCATCGTCATAGCTGGCTGGCTCTTTCCCCAGGAACGCATCCGGCTTCCCCAGAGGGCCTTTTGGCGAACCATTTCCATCCTGGTTCCTTTTGGCTTCGCATTGGATTTTTTCTTTGCCCACAAATTCTTTGTGTATCCCAATCGCCAAGCGACTCTGGGCATAGGCGCACCTGCTCTGGGCGGACCAGTTCCAGTTGAAGAATACATTTTCTACTTCTCAGGTTTCATCGCCATACTTCTGATCTACATCTGGCTGGATGAGTTCTGGCTTGCGGCGTACAGCGTGCCAGACTATGCGGGAGAAGCAAAAAAGAATACCAAACTGCTGGTGTTTCACCCGACTTCGGCTGTCTTAGGCGTGCTGCTGGTGATAGCTGCCATCGTTTATAAAAAACTATTTTCACCAGAGCCGGTTGGTTTTCCCGGTTATTTGACGGTGCTGGTTATCGGCGGACTGATCCCATCAGTCGGTTTTTATCCCACGGTGAAAGCCTTCATCAATTGGCGTGCCTTCAGTTTAGTGCTGTTATATGTTTTGCTGGTCAGTTTGCTATGGGAGGCCACACTGGCTTTGCCGTACGGTTGGTGGGGTTATCAGCCGAATCAGATGCTGGGAGTCTCCGTAAAAGCTTGGTCAAGCCTTCCCGTTGAAGCGGTTTGCGTCTGGATTGCGGTAACTTATGGGGCCACCATTACCTTCGAAGTGATAAAGCTCTGGTATGCATCGCAGAGGCCCGCCAAAGAAGCGTTCCTCGGAGCAAAGAAACCTCGTCCAAAAGTTGACGCCGCCTCAGCAAGGTAAGCCACAGCGGCCGCAGGCTCGTAGCGGCCTTACTGAAGCGCATCTCCCGGCTCCCAGCGCCAGCGTTTTTTCTTGACTTCCCACCACACTGCGGAATCCATCACCTGAGATTCCAATGCCTTGATAACGAAGATGGGCGGCTTTTTCTTGCTGATGAGCATGCGGCCCACTTCAAGCGTATCGAAAGGAACATTGATCAGGACAAACTTTGCTTTTGGCGTTGCAGCATGCCAGCTTTCTTTACCGCTGCCAAAGATCACCAACAGATGGTGCGCGTGCTCCGGATCAACACTGAATGTCGATGTCAGCTTTGGATTCCCAAAGCCGAAATAAGCGTGGTAAGGATCGGCTACCTCATACTTGAAAGCATACGAATCTGGCAGCGGATCTTTGCTGTTGGCCACAATCGCAACATCTTCCACGCCATCGCCATCAAAATCGGCGGTAATCACCGGCTTAGAAACTTTTGCCGGGATGGTAAATGTATCGCCAAACTGCTGCTTTACTGTCGCAGCAAGCTGCGTTAAGTCAATGCCTTGCGCAGGAGCTCCCACCGCTGCTGGCGGGCTTGTCTGTGGCGATTGCGCCGCCGCAACGCATGCGGCCAGCAACAGGAATTTGCCCAAAAACTTCATGAGCAAAGTCTATCGCTTTTATAGCCGAATGCGCCCTCGAATTAGCGGTTTGAATCCTGCTCGCCAATAGCTGCCAGGCGCTGTTTGCGTTCCATCCATGCCTGCCAGATGGTCATTGTGGTTCCAGTGGCCAGAGCGGCGAAAAGCAGCACCACCACGGGCAAAGGTAAATAAAAGTACATGCTAAGAATCCAAAGAACGAGTAATGCGAATGTGATCAACATAATTTCAAGGGCCCCTAAGGTGCGCCACTTGAGTCAGGCGCATCTTCCAGCTATGTAGGATGGAGAATGTAAGCTGCGAGTTAGCCCGGCCCTCTCCTTTATTCGATTTTTATTTGCAAACGCAACTGCCATACGCACCAGTTCGTCTTCCGCTTGGGCTGCATGGGACAGAACAGATGCATCTAACCCTGAAAACCAGCACCTTTCGCGTATAGGTTCTAAAGGGCCCAATCATGAAATCAGTTTTAGCGTCTTTCTTTATAGCAGCAACACTGCTTTGCGCCGGATGCGGCGGTGTCTCTTCCCACGTAACCACCCCTCCACCTCCTGCTTCGGCAACGGCCGACCATGTTTTTCTCGTCATGCTGGAAAACCACAGTTTCGGGCAGGTTATCGGTAATCCTGCCATGCCCTATTTGAATAGCCTGGCCACTGCCCACGGCCTCGCCGCAGATTATTTTGCCGACGCGCATCCTTCCATCCCGAACTATTTCATGCTGACCACCGGGAATATTGAAACCTTTGACGATAGCTTTAACGGCACCATCACCGATGACAACATTGTCCGTGCGCTTACCGGCGCGGGAAAAACATGGAAGGCGTACCTTGAAAGCATTCCTTCCGTCGGATACACCGGGCCCAATGCCGGAACTTACTTAAAGCGCCACAACCCATTTGCTTACCTGAGTGACGTTACCGGCTCGCCGGCGCAGGCAGCCAATATGGTCCCGTTCTCGCAGCTTTCCGCCGATCTCAATGCCGGATCGCTACCGAATTTTGTTTACGTCCTGCCTAACTCGCAGCACGATGCGCATGATTGTCCCGGTGGCGGCACTTCATGCACCGACGACCAAGAGCTGGCCGCGGCTGATGCATGGCTGCAAGCAAATATCGATCCCGTTATCAAGAGCCCGAATTTTGGCAACAGCGTGCTCATCATCACCTTTGACGAATCAGTTGCTACAGACTTCACCAATGGCGGCGGCCAGGTCGCAACTGTTCTGGTGGGGCCGCATGTAAAAACCGGTTTCCGTTCTTCCACCATGTATCAACATCAATCATTGCTTCACACCATGCTGCAACTGCTCAACGTCAGTGACATGCCCGGCGCATCAGCGGTCGCCCCGTCCATGGGAGAGTTCTTCCAGTAATTCCCTTTTCGATAAAGAGCTGTCAGCACTCTGTGACCGCGTTTTGCAGGCCTGAACCTGCAGCCGAAATCCTGAGCGAAGTCGAAGACCCCCAGCGTCCCGGCACCAAATTGAAAGCCCTCAGATTGCTTTCACAACCTGAGGGCCGCAAGTGATATCGAACCTGTAAGCCGAATTCTGTACGGCATTGCTGCCGCTGACGGTCATTCCTCTAGGCCGTCCATT
>DASXJO010000793.1:0-2329 GCA_036497385.1 Candidatus Angelobacter sp.
CTATGTGGCGCAGCGCATGTTCTGTGCGCGCGACGAGAAAAATTCGCTGGGCGCAACGCTGTGGTTCAACATTGCGCATTACGCAGTCCGTCCCTGGCCATGGATTATTACCGGATTAGTGGCGCTGGCAGTGTATTCACCTCACGGAGGCTTGCGACCGGATGCTGCGTTTGGCGCGAATCCCCAACAGGGTTACGTTATGGTGTTGCGCGATTTCCTTCCCCCGGCTTTGCGGGGTGTGATGGTGGCCGCATTTCTTGCGGCATTCATGTCAACGCTGGGAACGCAATTGAACTGGGGCGTTTCCTATCTGGTGAACGACTTGTATCGGCGTTTCATGGTGCGGGAAAAGACTGAAAAGCATTACGTCGCGGTAGGACGGCTCTTTACCATCCTGATGGTCTTGATCAGCGGCTATGTTGCTTCACAGCTGCATTCCGTCGGCCAGGGATGGCAGATCGTCCTTGGGCTTGGTGTGGGGACTGGAGCGGTTTACATCCTGCGCTGGTATTGGTGGCGCATTAGTGCATGGAGCGAAATTAGCGCCATGCTAGTGGCCGCTGTGGTGGCAATTTATCTCAACAAACATTTTCCCGGCGACGATCCGGTTACATTCGCCAAGACTTCTTTGATCACAGCGGGAATCACCACGGTGGCATGGATCGCGGCGACTTTTCTTACTCCTGCTGAGTCGGATGAAAAGCTGCTGGCATTTTATCGGCGCGTACGGCCCACCGTGCATGGCTGGAAGAGGATTGCTGCGCTAGCGCCGGAAATCCCGCAAGTGCGCGACATCAGCAGCAACGCTTTTGACTGGCTCATGGGATGCATTCTGGTTTATGCGACGCTTTTTGGAATCGGCAAGATCATTTTTGGCGAACTCCCGCTCGGGCTCCTGCTGCTTGCGCTGGCCGCCGGCGCGGGATACCTGATTTTCTGGGACCTCTCCCGCCGCGGTTGGCAAGCTCTTTCCGGTACTGACCAGACGGCTGTTACACTCAAGATGGATTCGGCGCAGGCGCAGAAGAACCTTTCCTGACGCACGAATCCAAACTTGTGAGGGAGCCAAGGCCGAATGAGCTTTAAGATTGAGTCAGTCCACCTGAATGAAGTGATTGTGGTGCAACCGGAGGTGCGCGGCGATTCGCGCGGCTTTTTTATGGAAACCTACCGCGCTGACCAGTTCAGGGAATTAGGGCTGCCCACAAACTTTGTCCAGGACAACCATTCCAAGTCAAAAAAAGGCGTATTGCGTGGACTGCACTTCCAGTGGGAACCACCCATGGGCAAGTTGATGCGCGTGACCCGTGGCGCGGCTTTCCTGGTGGCTGTGGATATCCGCAAGGGCTCGCCGACTCTGGGGAAGTGGTTTGGGATTGAAGTAACAGAGGAAAACAAGAAGCAGGTTTGGGCGCCCTTTAACTTTGCCCGGGGATTTTGCTCGCTAACCGATGATTGCGAAGTCCAGTACAAGACTACCGGAGTTTACAACCAGAATGCCGAGAGCGGAATTCATTTTGCCGATCCGCAGATTGGCATTCAGTGGCCGATAGATGTTGCCACGGCGGAAACTTCAGAGCGGGACCGCAAGGCGCAAACTCTGGAGCAATGGCTGGCTTCGCCATTCTCAGACAACCTCAAGTACCAACCAAAGGGATAAAAGCTTGGGTCAGTCGCTCGACTTCAGCAGCGTCTGTTTTGCTTCTTCCAACTGCCGGCGGTGTGTTTTATCGATCTTGGGAAATTGCAGATTCATTTCTTCTAGAGTCTGGATAATAGCGGAGCTTACCGCGATGTGAGTGAACCATTTATGATCGGCTGGGACAACATACCACGGCGCGTCTGGCGTCGCAGTGTGGCGGATCATGTCTTCATAGGCGTTCATGTAATCGTCCCAGTATTTGCGCTCATGGACATCGGCATCTGAAAACTTCCAATTCTTTTCCGGCTCATCCAATCGAGCAAGAAAGCGCTTCTTTTGTTCTTCTTGTGAGAGATGAAGGAAAAATTTTCGGATGACCACGCCATTGCGCGTGAGGTATTCCTCAAAGTTCCGGATATCTTTGAATCGTTCTTTCCATATTTTCTTGGTCACCAGCTCCGGGGGAAGATGCTGCTTCTGCAGATACTCCTGATGTACCCGCACGACTAAAACTTCTTCATAGTAAGACCGGTTGAAGATCCCGATCTTTCCACGCTCCGGGAGGCGGCGCGTTGTCCGCCAGAGAAAGTCATGGTTCAACTCTTCGGTTGAGGGCTGCTTAAAACTGGATACCTCGCAGGCCTGCGGGTTTACACCGGACATTACATGCTTGATCAGGCTGTCTTT
>DASXJO010000794.1:0-4812 GCA_036497385.1 Candidatus Angelobacter sp.
CGCAATCATGCATGATGCCGGAGCGCTTAAGACCTGCGCCGCTACGCTTGGCTGCGATGTTACCCAGACGCTTATTGATGACCTGAATTATGTCAACGTCACTTATTCAGGCTCCACTGCCTACGTTACCAGCGGCGGCCGACCGGTCATTTACTTTTTTGGACATGAGGCATACGCCATTGATTGGACGCGGGTTCGCGCCGGCGTGGCGGGCAATCCGATGTTTATCTTCCGCAACGGCAGCGGGTTCACCAAACTCCAGACGAGCGGCGCATTTTCCTGGGTGGAGCCGACAACGGTAAGCGCCACCAACCTGATGGCAATCAATTACCTGGATAACTACTACAAAACGGCGCTTGGGTTTCCAACCGAGTATTCCACCGGCTCAGCTTACAAAGGATTCAATGACACGCTCGCGTTGTGGGGCAGCAATCGGATTATTGACCAGCAATGCGGCCAGACATGGCTGCAGAGCGTTGCTGATGCCGGGAAATACTACTCTTCTTTGAAGCAGATGCTGGGTATCCAATTGGTGACCTGGAACGATTATGAAGAAGCGTCAGAGATTGAAAGCGGCATCGACAATTGCGTGACTGTCTCGGCAACCGTGGCGGGAACCGTGGCTTCGTGGAGTATCACCGGCCAGATGAATACGGTGGACCACTTTACGGTCTTTGCCTCGCAGGACGGCGCAAATCTGATGTCGCTCGCTGATCTCCCGACGACGACAACTTCGCTTAATATTGCCAGTTTTGGCTTGAATGCCGGAAATTACACTATCTTCGTCAAAGCCGTGGGCAAACCTACACTCACAAATAAGATGTCCGGCGGCGTGCAGCTCACCATAACGAATCAGCCGCCTACAGCGGCGCTAAGCATCACCAACGCATTGACGAAAAATTCTGTGATCGGATCTGTGGCAGCGCCTGCCAGCATCACCGCTTCTACGGCAACCTCAACTGATCCGGACGGCAGTATTGTGGCCAGCACCATCAATTTTGGCGATGGCAGCGCGCCGGTCAGCGGCTCCAGCGCTTCCCACAGCTACGGCACTGCCGGCACATATACGATTACCGGGACAGTCACCGATAATCTGGGCGCTACGGCCAGTAAATCGGTGGCGATTGTGGTTTCCAGCGGCACAAACTTGGCGCCAGTCGCCGCGATCTCGGCCACTCCCAACTCGGCTTACGCGCCTGCAACCATCAGCGTGAGTGCAGCCGGATCATCCGATCCTGATGGAACCATCGCAAGCTCCGTGATTGGCTTTGGCGACGGCACATCGGCCAGCGGGCTTACCGCCTCGCATAAGTTTTCCGCTGCCGGCATTTATGTTCTTACGGCCACAGTTACTGATAATTCCGGCGCATCTTCAACGGCCGCAACGAGCGTCACAGTAAAGGCTCCCGAAGTCATTGTGAGCACCCCCGCTCCCGGCGCATTCGTGCCTTCACAAGTCCACGTTGTTGCCAGCGGATTCTCAGGCTTCCCGGTGATCGCCATGCAGATTTATGTGGACGGCGCGATTGTTTATTCGGTGAACTCGGCCAATCTGGATCGCACGATTGCAGTTGCCAGCGGGACGCACAATCTCATCATCAAGGGCTGGGATAATGCCGGACGAAATTTCTACAAGCAGATTAGCGTCACCATCAACAAGCCGCCTATTGCGGCGTTGACTCTGTCTTCTGGATCGATTCTGGTGGGCGGATCAGTCACGGCTTCGGCTTCCGGCTCCACTGATCCTGATGGCACCATTGCCGCCACGGTGATTTCATTTGGAGATGGATCGTCGGCCACGGCAGCCAGCGCATCGCATCAGTACAAAATCGCCGGAACGTACACGGTGAAAGCAACAGTCACCGACAATCTAGGCGCTTCTTCCAGCACCGTTTCAACTGTTGTGGTGAAGCCGGAATTTGTCACGATCACCAGCCCGACGTTTACCTTGACCACATCAACTTCAGTCCGCGCCACAGGAACGTCTTCTTCGGGCTACCCAGTGGTGGCGACGCAGGTCTATCTGGATGGCGCGCTCAAGTTTCAATCGTCAACGGCAACGGCGGACACAACTCTGCCCATTACTGTTGGCACCCATCAGATCATCATCAAGGGCTGGGACTCTTCCGGTGCTTCGTTCATGGCAACACGGAGCGTTACCAGAAACTAGAATTTCGCCCCTGACTACGCAGAGCAGCGCAGATTAAGCCAGAGAAAATAGGCCGCGAATTAACGCGAAGACACGCGAATCATATTAAAAAACGATTCGGTCACTTCACGTGGTTCGCGGCTCGCTTTCAAATTACCCAATCCAAATCACTCAACACCAAATCTTCTTCTATTCACGTTTATTCGCGAAATTCGCGGCTGCTTCCCGATGAACGTTTATACCGTAATCTGCGGCAAGGGTCCCGGCAAAGTTGTAACAGATCGGGAGGCTAACGCTTGTTCACAATCGGACGCTCGTCGAGCGGCTGAATGTCGCGCGCGTTGGGCGTTGGGTAACGCCGCTCAAACTCCGCAATCTGCGCTGCCGAAAAGGTAAGCATCGGCTTCAACACAAAAAAAGTGATGTTGTCCGTGCACGGGGGAGTGGTGAGCGATCCGCCGTAGCTCCAATAACCTGCATTGACATAATTGGGCGGCAGAAGCCCTTCAAGGCTGATCTGGACGTTTTGGCGCCCGGCGGGCGGCGGGAAATGGCTAAACAAAATATTCAACAAGTCGGTGGTACTTTGCTCAGGCGTGCCTTCCTTGATCAGGATTGCGATTGCGGCCACGCATCCGGGTTTTCCAGGTTCGCAGCCGGCCTCAATTTTGAGATGCACCAGGTGGAGGACCATGGGAAATCTGCGATTATCGATGGCCTCTTCGCTCGGCCGGTGAAAATGAAATTCCAGCAGCCTGAACGTATTGCTTCCTATGCTGATCATAGCAACCGGATTGGTGCTGCTCTTGTAATCAATTTTCAGGTTGTAAGGGTTATGAGCATAAACATCCAGGCTCGTTTTCTCGTTGTATTTATTAAACACGATAGCGGGTTGCGCCGATTCCTGCGTGTTTGAAATGTTGATTGGGGCCTGCCGCAGCGCTCCGCTTTCATTGCATCTCCCACACCAGCTCTGTTGTCCCGATGCACCGTGGTCATAGCTGAATGGCTGGTCGGAGCACTCACTGGCCGCTTTTTTGTCCTGGGGCGTGCCCAAGGGGGATGATGCGGAAAACGCCGAAAACACGAGCAATGTCAAAACCAGAATACGCACGATCATCTGTGCCTCCTGAAGTCCGGTCGGGTCGGAAATGAAAGGGTGGTCGGGAATGAATTGTAGGTGCTTCCCTTCGGAATGCAATCGCTTTACTCAAATTATTCCTTCGCGAGTTCCATTTCGGAACGCGCCCTTATATCCGGATAACGGGAGTTTTGCAGGTTCTGGACTTAAACGTTCCTGAGTTGATGTATCCACTAAGGGCTATCCAAAACTGCTTGGATGATCGGCTGTCCTGAAGAGCCGCGCAGATACGTCGCCTCGCATCCGGAACATGATAAAGGAGCAGAGCATCGTGTTCGGCTCAGCATGGCGCATTCATGAGGATACAGATTGGTGATTTCTGGATACAGCAATCCCAGAACCGCTTTAGAATTTCGCCACTGATTGCGCCATACAGCACGCAAGTGTTGCAGAAATACTCGAATTATCAACCCGCTTTGATTCGTGTTTATTCGCGAAATTCGAGGCTACTTTTCCGATCAGCGTTTATCAGCGTAAACCTGCGGCAAAGGTTATTACCCTTCCCACACAAAGGCGTCAAAGCGGCGGCGGGTTTCAAAGCCCAGGCGGCGATAGAGTTCCACGGCCTTGATATTGGCTTCTGTCACAGTAAGGCTCAAGCCCAGGAAGTTGCGGGTTCGCAACTCCTGCGTGCACAGTCCGAGCAGGGATTCTCCTATCCTGCGGCCACGAAGCTCCGGCAAGACACAAACCTGTGTTACATGACCAACATCTTCACGGACGCGCGAACACAGCAAGAGTCCGGCAATTGACCGCGTTGGTTTGTGCAGCGCCACGAACGACGCATGCGCGTCAAAGACGCCGCATCCTGGAAAACGGACAATATTATTCAGGAAGCGCAACGAACCGTTGAGGCTCCGATATTGATCGTTAATTTCTGAATCAATGTGGCCGCGATACGCCGTGGTGATTACCGCTGCGCCGGGCTGAAAATCCTGCTCTCCCCAGCGGCGAAACTCGATGTCGTGCATTGTGGCTATTTCCGGACGCGCGCTGTTGCGGAGCGGCAGCGTCATAAACAATCGCGGATATTGGCGGAAGCCTTCGGCAAGAAACGGCCCGCTGAGCACGCCGGATTCATGCGGCAACAACTGCGCTTCAATGCGTTGTATCCCGGGCGATTGCTGCAAGGTGCTGATCACGTGCACGGCCAGCCGATTTTCGACGGTATCGCCCGGAATGCGGATGGAGTCGTCGGCGTAAAGATCGCCAATTACGCCCTTGCTGCCTTCATAAACAAAAAACGAGTAGCCGCCAATGTGGCCATCTTCCACGGCCGCGTATCCGGGTAGGATTTTGGAATCGATATAGCGCAGAATCATCTCGGCGGAGGGCCGGTAGTCCCATGACATCATCTGCGCCCAAAAAAGCGTTTCCCGGTCCAGTAAAGGACGCAGGTTGTGGGAGCTGAAGTGCCTTAGGTCCAGAATCTCCACGCCAAAAGGGTGTGCCCGGTGTGTTTCGATAGGGGTATGAAGGCCCATGAAATCTTCCATTACCGCCCTGCAAATAGCGTACTTGG
>DASXJO010000795.1:0-2408 GCA_036497385.1 Candidatus Angelobacter sp.
TTGCTGTTCAGGATTACGCCTGAACCGAGCGAGCGCTGGCGTCCACCGCCGCCTCCGGGCCCCCCAAACGGGTTCTGTGGGCCTTGATCATCGTCGTCGCCGCCCGGACCACCTTGCCCACCCTGGCCGCCTTGTTGCCCGCCAAAGAAGCGATCAAAAAAATCCTGGAATGGATCATCCCCGCCATTGTCGCGCTGTCCGTGGTTAGGCGTGCGATTGCTGCGCCGGCGCACTTTGGGCGTTGATTCCGTACTTACGTTCACTACCGTTGGCTCAACCGCGTTGGCCACCTGTCCGAAGGTGTTGCTCAATTGCTGCGGTGATTGCATTGCGGGAAGCAGTGAGCCGTCCGGGCCTGAATAGCCTCGCACTTTCCCTCGGCTCAGGACAGTGCCAATCAAAATGCCGACCGTCAATGTCAACAGGATCACCAGGGTGGAGAGCGCCCGTTGCGTGCGCATGCGTGATACCAGGGCGCCAAAACGCGAGTTCATACTTCGTCTTACCTCCGGACTAAGTCTCCAATGATTATAAATCCAATACTTCCACCCGGCTGGTGGTTCCTTTTTTGTCACTGGATCGCTATCACTTAGACGCACAAACCTAAGGCAGCGTTATCCGCCAGAGCTGGCCGATGTTTCCGCCCTAACTAGTTCATCATCCGGCTTCTCCACTTGCCCCAAAAGCTCTGAAATGAGCACGCCGCCCAGGATCAACAGCGCACCGGCCCCGGCCCGAAGGCCAAGCCGCTCATGCAGATAGACAAAAGACGTGAGCCAGGCAAAGACCGGTTCCGTGGTAAAAATCAGCGCAGTATGGGTTGCCGGCGTAAATTGCTGCGCCCAGGATTGAATGCTGAAAGCCACTGCCGTACACAGAACGCCGGTGATCAAAATTGCTGCGATGACCGTTGCCGTCGGACGGAAATAAGGGTGCTCCAGCAATGGCGTGCTGATGGTCATCAACACAGCAGCTGTGGCGACTTGCAGGAACGCAACTTGTTCAAAAGGAAAGCGCTGGCTGGCGCGTCCCACAAAGATCACGTGGAAAGTAAAGCAAATGGCGCAACCGACAGTTAGAAGATCGCCCAGGTTCACGTTGGCGAAATCGGCCAGACCGCCTCGTCCGCCAGGCACCGTCATCAGAAACAGGCCGATCAAAGCGAGCAGGATTCCAACTACACGCCACAGATGAATGCGTACATTCCAGATCGCCACCAGAAAGAGCGGCACCAGCACGGATGAGGTGCCGGTAAGAAATGCCGATTTCGAGGGCGTTGTCAGCTTCAGTCCGCTGGTCTGAAATGCATAGCCCGCATAAAGAAAGATGCCCACCAACACACCAGCCATCAGCGCAGGCTTTGTCAGCACAGCGATCTTCTTCCGATAAAAAATTGCCAGCAACACCGCCGCTACAATCATTCGGGCGGAGTTCAGCGCCAGCGGAGAAGCGTCATTAAGAGCTTCTTTCACCAGCACAAAAGTGCTGCCCCAGATAAACGCAATCAATATCAGCAGCAAATGTGCTTTGAGCGACCGGGAAATGGTAATCAGGGTGCTGCTTCCTCTTCTGCTTTCTGAACCTCGGCCTGGGTATGCCGGGGAAATTCAAAAATGCACTCGCGCGGCTTTTTATCCAGGCGCAATCCCTGGTATATGGGCGCTCTCATTTTAATTCCGCCACGCTCGCCCTCATGTGTCCATTCCGAGAATTTGATTTCTGCCACCAGCTCCGGCTTGATCCAGTGCGGACGGCGCGTGCTTTCAATTTTCCCGCCGAACGGATTCTTGTCTGTTTCCAGTGCGTGTAGTTTCTTCCACAGCGCGGCATGCGTCGATCCGGTAAAGCCGCTGCCCGCGTTGCCAACATGCACCAGCTTGCCGTTTTCGTCATAAAGTCCCAGTACAATCGACCCAAAGTTTTCCCGCGATCCTTTAGGATCGGTGTACCCGGCAATCACGCACTCCTGCCGCCGCGTGATCTTGATCTTCAACCACTCACGCGAACGCTTTTGCACGTAGCCGCCTGTGCGCAGCTTGGCCACGATTCCTTCCAGCCCTTTGTCCCGCGCCACGGCATAGAGCGCCTTGCCTTGTTCCGGATAATGATCTGAATAGCGCAGAAAGCCTTTGTCTGCCGGAATGGTTTGCTGAAGAAGTGCTTTGCGCTGCTCCAGCGGAGCCGCCATCAGGTTGTGTCCGTTGAGATAGAGCAAATCAAACGCATAATAAACGATTGGAACAGCCCGGTTGCGCGATCCTCTGGCGCCCGGATGCGTCATGCCGGTGCGCTGCTGCATCAGGCTGAATGATGGACGGCCTTCTTCATCGAGCGCGACAACTTCACCATCAACAATGGCATTCTCCACCGGCAAATCTTGCATCGCCTGCGCGATCTCAGGAAACTCG
>DASXJO010000796.1:0-3765 GCA_036497385.1 Candidatus Angelobacter sp.
CATGTCAGACCTGAATGACGGCAAGGTCGTGGATGTCACGATTGAAGGCAATGTGGCGCGGGGCAAGTTACGCGATGGCAGCATGTATCATTCCGTGGTTCCGGCCACAAATCCCACCCTGTTGAAGGCGCTGGACGACCATAAGGACACCAAAACCACGTTCAAAGATAGCCAGGGATGGAACTGGCCCATGGCCATCATCCAGTTCTCGCCTTTTATCCTGCTTGGCGTGCTGTGGTTTGTGATGATCCGGCAAATGCAAACGGGCGGGAACAAGGCATTGAGTTTTGGCAAGAGCCGTGCGCGATTGCTTTCCATGCAGCAGAAGAAGATCACGTTTAAAGACGTGGCTGGCGTGGATGAAGCCAAGGAAGAGCTGCGCGAAATTATCGAGTTCCTGCGCGAAGCGCAAAAGTTCCAGAAACTGGGCGGACGCATCCCCAAGGGCGTTCTGCTGGTAGGCCATCCTGGAACCGGTAAGACCCTGCTGGCGCGTGCCGTTGCCGGTGAAGCCAATGTGCCTTTTTTCAGCATCTCCGGTTCAGACTTTGTTGAGATGTTTGTGGGCGTGGGCGCAAGCCGCGTACGTGATCTTTTTGAGCAGGGCAAGAAAAACGCTCCCTGCATCATCTTCATCGACGAAATTGACGCCGTTGGACGGCATCGCGGCGCAGGCCTGGGCGGCGGACACGACGAACGTGAGCAGACGCTGAACCAACTGCTGGTCGAGATGGACGGCTTTGAATCCAATGAAGGCGTGATCCTGATTGCTGCAACCAACCGGCCTGACGTGCTTGATCCCGCGCTTCTGCGCCCGGGACGCTTTGACCGTCGCGTTGTGGTTCCACTTCCTGATGTCCGTGGACGTGAAGAAATTCTCCGCGTACATACCCGCAAGATTCCTTTGGCGGACGACGTGGATCTCTCCATCCTGGCGCGCGGCACACCGGGCTTCTCCGGCGCCGAGCTTTCCAACATGGTGAATGAAGCAGCGCTGAACGCGGCCCGCAACAATCGCAAGTCCGTATTGATGTACGACTTTGAGCTGGCTAAGGACAAGGTCCTGATGGGCGCGGAACGCAAGAGCCTGCTGCTCACGGAAGAAGAAAAAAAGGTTACGGCGTATCACGAAGCTGGCCACGCGATTGTGGCTGCCTTGATGCCGCATGCCGATCCTCTGCATAAGGTCACCATTATTCCTCGCGGAATGGCGCTAGGCGTGACCATGCAGCTGCCGGAGACTGACAAACACAATTACACCCTGGACTACCTCAACACGCAGATTGCCGTGATGATGGGCGGACGCCTGGCGGAAGAAATCTTCCTGAACCAGATGTCCACCGGAGCAGGCAATGACATTGAGCGCGCCACGGAAATGTCGCGCAAGATGGTGTGCGAATGGGGTATGAGCAGCCTGGGACCGCTGACCTTCGGCAAGAAAGAAGAGCAGATATTCCTGGGTCGCGAGCTTTCACAGCACCGCGACTTCAGTGAAGAAACGGCGCGTGAGATCGATTCCGAAGTCCGCCGACTGGTCAACACCGGCTATGAGAAAGCCAAGAGCCTCATCCTGGAAAACCGTGATGCCATGGTCCGCATAGCGTTGGCGCTGCTGGAGCGTGAAGTACTGGATGCTAACGAGTTGAAACTGATTCTTGAAGGCAAACAGCTTCCCGCACGCGTCATCCCGCAAAAGGGCGATGGCGACGGCGTGCAGCAGGTACTGAAGCCCGAGCCGGGCAGAACGCCGGGCATTGCGCCGGGCAAACCTTCACCAGCATAAACAGTTTTAGACTCAAACCATACAGGGCAGCTTCGGCTGCCCTGTTTCTTTTGCTGTCGCGTAAATCCTTTCGTCGTCCATTAAAGGTATCGCCGGAGTTAGCCGAGAATTTCTTGCTTCCACAACGTCTTGAAGCTCCGCCCTTGTAAAATCCTTAAACCATCTCAGCGCAAATGAGTTGCATATTCAGCTTGTAAGGCGTATTTGTTACGAGCTTGAATCAGGAGACTTCAATGTTGAGCCGCAAAACCGTTCTGTGCCTAATCCTGCTGTCCGCTTCAATTCTGGTAACAACCGCCATGGCGCAGACTGCGCAGCCCAAGGGCAGCCCTGCACCGGAAAAAATCACTGCCATTCACGCCGCTAACCTGATCGATGGCATATCGAACCAGGTCCGGCACAACGTGCTGATTGTGATCAAGGGCAACAGGATTGAAAGCGTAACCAGCGGAGGCAATGCGCCAGCGGGAGCCAGTGTCATCAATTTGCCCGCCGAGGTGACGGTGCTTCCGGGGTTGATCGATACCCACACCCACATCTTTCTTCAGGGAGAAGATCCAAAAGTTGAAAGCTATGATGAGCAATTGCTGAAGCATCCTTCGTCGTACCGGGCTGCGCGGGCTGCCGTGTCGGCGCGGCGAGCGCTGGAACAGGGCTTTACCACGCTTCGCGACCTTGAGACTGAAGGCGCAGGCTACGGTGACGTAGGAATCAAAGAGGCAATCAATGCCGGGTTCATTCCCGGCCCGCGAATGCTGGTGGTGACGCGAGCTATCTCCGTAACCGGCGGCTATCCCCTGGAAGGCTACAACCCTGACATTGTGGTGCCCAAGGGCGCGCAGCTTGGCGATGGCCCCGTTGAGTTGCGCAAGATCACCCGGCAGCAACTGGAGAACGGCGCGGACTGGATCAAGGTATATATGACTCATCGTTCGTGGGTCGATAAAGAGGGCCATCTGGTTTCCCAACCCACGCTCACGGTGGAAGAGCTGAAGGCCGTTGTGGACGAAGCGCATGGCCAGCAGAAGAAGGTCGCATGCCACGCCTATAGCGGTATCGGCCTGCATCGGGCATTGGATGGCGGATGCGACTCCATTGAGCACGGACTGTCTCTGGATGACGCCGCAATCGCGCAGATGCTGAAGCAGGGAACCTGGTATGTGCCGACGCTTGGCGTTTACTACACGGACTGGTCACCGGAAAACACTGAAGACGGGAAACGCGATCGCGCACGCGCCAGCGAACATGAAGTGTCATTCAAAAAGGCATTGAAGGCCGGAGTGAAGATTGCTTTTGGCACGGACATGGGCGGTATTCCCTGGACTGAGCCGATCGCGAATGAATTTGGCTTGATGGTAAAGTTCGGTATGTCGCCGATGGACGCCATTAAGGCCGCGACTTCTACCGCCGCAAATCTTCTGGATATGAAAGGCGATCTTGGCGTAATCGCGCCGGGAGCATTTGCTGACATCCTGGCGGTGCAGGGCGATCCGCTCGCGAATGTGGAAGCGCTCAAAAGCGTGAAATTTGTGATGAAAGACGGCAATGTTTTCAAACAGTAAAGCTGCGCTTAGAGATCGAACGGACTCAAGCACTTCGTTCAGAAGAGATCATGTGGGGAGAAAATGAATGGCAGCAGGAAAGAGCAGTGGCTCGTCGTCAGTAACCATGGCAGTGGCGCGGATTGTGGTGGGTGTCATATTCCTGTTCTTTGCCCAATACAAGCTCATGGGGCATGACTTTGCCCACGGTGGTTATGCCAAATATGTCACCGGATACGTCCAGGAAAGCGCCGTACCTGCTTACAAGCCATTTCTGCGCGCGACGCTCAAGTACCCGACGGCTTCCGGCTATGCCGTGGGAGTGGCGGAGTTGCTGATTGGGCTTTCCATGGTGCTGGGTTTCTGGGTGCGCCCCTTTGCCATTGTTGGTGCTCTATTCATGGCTAACCTGCTGCTTTCCACGTGGGTGCTTCCGCAAGG
>DASXJO010000797.1:0-2479 GCA_036497385.1 Candidatus Angelobacter sp.
GGCCGCGTTCTTTGACCATGTGCGCAATGCAATCCTTACCGGTGCGGGAGACCCTTCCAGCTATTCTGACGACGTGCTGCCGGACGTTTACTCCGGCACATTCTCTTATGGCTATAGCCCCGGCGTAAGCAGCACCGGAGCCCGCGTAGTGGTACAGCGCAAAATTTCTGACGACCTCACGGCTACCGTGGACTATTCCACCGGACGGGCCATTGAGTCTGACTCCGCCGCCGATTGGCAGGCGCTGGCTCAGGCTCTCAATACCAGCAGACAGCATTCCATCGGCACAAAGCTTTACGGCCACATCGCATCCACAGGCACGCGCTGGATCGCTTCCTATAAATGGACCAGCGGCAACACGCTTTCGGCCGTGGACGCATTCAATGCCTCGCCCGGCCAGACCGATCCCTACCTCAGCTTCTTCATCCGCCAGCCAATACCGGGAACATCCTTTATCCCCGCCAAAATGGACGCGCTGCTTGATCTGCGCAACCTGCTGGCCCAGGGCTACGTTCCCGTGATGGGCCAGGATGGACGCACCGTGTACATGGTCCAGTCCGCCCGCTCCCTGCGCGGCGGTTTGGCGTTTACTTTTTAAGAATTCCCGAGCGTAGGCGAGGGATCCCTATCAGCTTGTTTATTCTCGAAGCGTTGCAGTCCTGAATCTCGCGTAGCTCCTTCTAATATCCCGACCCTGAGCTTGCCGAAGGATAGGGATCTGTGTGCCATCCCGAAGGGTAGCGAGGGATCACTATCACCTTGAGTATCTCTGGGGCATAAAAAGTTTTGCTCTGGGTTCGTATCAGGGCACGGGCTTCAGCCGTGCCGTTCAGGTCAAAAATGAAGATGGCTTTAGCCACTGGCTAGAAACAGCTTTTGCAATCACTTTTCGATAGCCTGAAGGCAACGTAGGGATCTCTCTCGCCGCTCGAGATAAGAAGAGTATTCGCGTAAATTCGCGGCTAAATTTTCGTCTTGCTTTCAAACACATGATACGTAACCGCATCCCACGCATTGTGGATGCGACAAACAGCAGCAACATTGCTGCCGCTCCGATTCCAAACAGCGCCCCACGCAAATGCTGCCCAGCCGCGAAGGCCATCACGGCCAGCGTGGCGTACGCCGCGAGGGGCAGCACAACGTGAAACAACCAGTCTTCAAAAACGGGCTTGTACACACTTTGTACGCGCATCCGCCGGGCGACGATGATCTCATACACTATGCCGCTGAGACCCAGAAGCCCCCACACAACTGCGGCGAAAGAAATATCCTTCCACGGAGCACTTAAAATCCCTGCCAGCAGCAGCACCGCCCCAAAATGGACTACGTTCGGGGTGGAAAACGCTGCTCCGGCCTGGGCCGTGCCGCGTGCCATGGGCATGGCGGCAATGAGCGTCAGCACCACAAACTGCAATCCAATCAGCGCCCCTGCGGACGATCCAACGATTACGTAGAAATTTTCCCACTCAGATAGAGCTGTCATGCCAGGGAATTATCTCAGGCCTTGTACTGCTCGTCACTGACGTGTTCCATCCAATCGACAACCTTGCCGTCTTTCTTTTCCTGGATGGCAATGTGCGTCATGGCCGTTGCCGGCGCAGCGCCGTGCCAGTGCTTCTCGCCGGGTGAGAACCAGACCACGTCGCCAGGCCGTATTTCTTCGATTGCGCCGCCCCACCGTTGTGCACGCCCACAGCCTGCTGTCACGATGAGCGTCTGACCCAGGGGATGGGTGTGCCATGCTGTCCTGGCGCCGGGCTCAAAGGTTACGCTGGCGCCTTGAACAAACGCAGGATCGGGCGCCTGAAAAAGCGGATCGATCCGTACCGTGCCGGTGAACCAGTCTGCCGGTCCCTTGCCGGAAGGCTGCGAGCCTGCTCTCTTGATTTCCATTTTGCAATTTCCTTTCCGATTCTTGTCTAAAGCAGCTTTAGGGGCTACCGTTACACATTTTTTAATCGTCATCCCGATGGCGTTAAACGAGCGCGCGCATTTACCAGCGCGCGAGTAGGACGGAGGGACCTTGTGCTTGCCTTTTAGAGTTCACCTATAGATCCTTTCAAATGTTACTTGCCCTCATCTTGCGCATCCAGACTCTGCAGCTAATCGGCCCGGCTTCCTCATTGCTTATCGGCTGTCCTGACACTTTAGAACGAGCTTTACTAGCCATTATTAATCCCTCCAGCATTCTGATTCCAACCTTACACAATAGGGTTCTTCGGGCGGTATCCCAATCCTTGCTGAGATTGTTGCCTTATCCTGTTGCCGCACAGGTTTTTGTGCACAAGCGGCCTTATGTTCGAGCCATGGTCCCCTAAAAATGGCATTTACGCGCGCCGAATGGAGCTGAGGTAAATACCTGTTGGCCGAACGCAATCTACACCTACTCCGTTTTCTCATTCTCGGCCATATGCTACTCTCGATTACTTATTCCATGGTGGAGAACTCTGTGCTTAGGCTTTGTTTTACTCTTTTTGTT
>DASXJO010000798.1:0-2119 GCA_036497385.1 Candidatus Angelobacter sp.
GGCAACGGGAACTGGCGCATTGGAAATCGAGTACGAGCTTCAGCAGCAAGCTGCTGACGTTGTGATCACGCCAGATTTCAATGTGGCGTTGGTTGGGCCGGGCACATTTCACTTTGCTCTGGGAATCAACAAAAAAGGCGATACATGCGTTAAACCGCTGACGGGGAATACCGGGGAAATCACGTTTTCAGAGCTGCTGGGATCGGGAGTTTACAAATCCACTCCTAATCAGAAAATGGTTTTTCGCGGCGGCAAGTTGGACGGCAAAACGGAACTCACTGCCGATTGCGGCTGTCCTGCGGCAGCGACTGTGATGCGCGCGGAAGCGCAGCCAAACGTGAAGCCAACGGATGAAACGCCCAAGCCGGCCGAGCATGTGGCAGTGGCCAGCGATGAGCCTACGTCGCCATTACCGGCCGATAAACCTGGGCAGGTCCATGTACAGGTCGATACGCCATTTGTGTTCAGCGCCCGGCCAAGTTCGGGGCGTTCATATGCAGTGGCAAAGGTGCAATTTGCGACCCTGCCGAACGTTTATTTCGTGCAAGAAAGGGTTGATCCGGTCGTTCTGGTAGAAAAGCAGCCAGAAGTGTCTCCAAAGCCAATGGCCGAGACATCTAAACCAGAAGAGAAGCCGCAGAAAGAAAAGAGAGGCTTTATGGGGCGGGTAAAGGGCTTTTTTGGCTCACTGTTTCACCGCTAAGTTGTTGGTTCAGCACGGATTACGAATAGTGGCTTGCGTGCAAATACCAAAGTGAAACTTTTATTCACCGCGTGGAGTCTAAACTAGATAAACTTTTATTATGTCTTTGCCTGATCCGAAAAATCCGAAGCCGCAAGACCCAGCTTCCAGTGACTCTGAAGCTTCGCAGCAGGAAGTGGTCAAGTTCGCTAAAGAGCAGCCGATAAACACCTCGGTGATGCCCACAATGCTGGGCGTCGGGTATGGCACGTACCAGCAGCGCCCAGAGAATTTTTTGCTGTCCTTTGTGACGCACACAGTGGCCTTGGGGCTGATGTTGTGGTTGCTGCATTTAACCGTACCGGCAAAGATCATTCCGCCAACCACGGCCAATTCCGTGGAACTTGCGCCTTACATACCGCTGAAAGTAGGCAAAGACGGTCCCAGTGGCGGCGGTGGCGGCGATGCCAGCAAACTGAAAGCGTCCGCCGGCACACCTCCAAAAGCAGCCAAGCAGCAGTTCACTCCGCCCACTGTAATGGTTCAGCAAAAAAGTAAGCTGATGGTGGAACCTACCGTGGTGGCGGACATTAAGACGCCTCCAAATACCCAGCTTGGCGATCCGCTTTCAAAGCTCATGACGCCTTCCAATGGCGTTGCTGTAGGCGGGGGTATTGGCAGCGGCAGCGGTGGCGGCGTGGGATCTGGACATGGTGGTCCCGGCGTTGGCCCTGGAATTTTCCACGTGGGAGACGGCGTAAGCGCGCCCCGCCCGATCTTTACTCCGGAACCAGAGTTTTCTGAAGAAGCCCGCAAAGCCAAGTACCAGGGCGTTGTAGTGCTGAATATCGTCGTCGGCACGGATGGCCGAGTGCACAGCCCGCGCGTGGTCCGCTCACTGGGCATGGGCCTGGACGAAAAAGCCATTGAAGGCGTGAAGACCTGGAAGTTTGATCCTTCAAAGAAAGATGGCCGCGCCGTGGCGGTTGAGATGAATATTGAAGTGGCGTTCAATCTCTACTAAAAACAAATTACGAACGAGAAAAGGAGATGCGCGATTGCATCTCCTTTTTGTATTTTGCGTAAGAAACTATTCCTCTACTTGTTCCAGTTGGCCGTTTTCCAATTTCTCCTGGCAAGCGATACAGTAGCGGGTCCAGGGCACGGCTTCCAGTCGCTTGGGGTTGATCTCATTGCCGCAGTTCACGCATTCGCCAAATTCGCCTTCGCGGATACGCTGTAAGGCAGTCTCCACCATCCCCAGGAGCTGGCGATCATTATTGCTTTGAGCAAACAGAAATTCCTTGGTGTAAGAGCTTGCCGCACGATCGGCGATGTCCTGCGCCGTGTCCTGGTCAGCAATGCGGCCGTCCTCTTCCGTACGGCTCACGGCTTTGCGCAGGATCTGCTGGCGCTCTTCCAGTCGTTTTTTAAAAG
>DASXJO010000799.1:0-1769 GCA_036497385.1 Candidatus Angelobacter sp.
GTCCAGTCCGGGCAGTTGCAAAGCTTTTTGGTACCACCGGACGGCGGCTTCCGGCGCACCTTTATCCACCAGACACTGCGCCAGCCACGTCAATGCCTGGATAGGCTGAGAGAACGGTGCGCCACGGTCCACTGCGTGGCAGACCTTCTGCAATTCACCGATTGCCTCATCCAGCAGGCCCATTTCCTTGAACGCAATGCCCAGGTTATAGTGCGTTTCCGGATCTTCCTCGGGCTCAGATGCTTCAGAAGTCTCTTCCTGGAGCTCAGAAAGAATGTCGCTCAACACATTGGCGGACTCCTTGTCCTTCATGTCGCCATTGGATCGCTTATCGATGGCTGGCACGGCAGCGGCTGCCATCGCGGGCGCCGGATTCGGCGATGCAGGCGCGCTGTGAGTTTGCTTGGGAACGAAATCTGCAAGGTCTGACTTTTCCAGGTCCTGAAGAAAGTCGCCTAGAATATCTTCTGTCGACTGTGCCGCAGCCTGCGCAGCTGGCCGCGATGGATCCTTGGCTGGCTTTGGCTCGACAATATCGAGAACATTTTCCAGATCCAACGCAGCCGCCGCAGGAAGCGGTTCAGCCGGAACAGGCTCCTCGGCTTCTATGGGAGCAAACGCAACGGGCGCTTCTTCGATTTCCACCGGCTCGGCTTCGATTGCCACCGCTGGTACCTTTGTCTGCTGTCCCTTGGAAACCTGGGCTATCAGCTCAGTTACTTCTGGAGCGTCAGGCGCAATCTCCGTCAAATCCAGAATAGCGGCCTTGGCCTGGTCCCACATTTGTTGCGAAATATAAAAGTTGATTTCCTGGACCTTGTCCGCAACCTGCGCGGAAAGATCAGGCTGATCGGACTCAATCGAAACCACTGATTCCACCGGAACGTCTCGGATCGCGGGCTCTGTCACGACTTCCTGGTAAGACTGCACTTCAAGCGCAGGAGCCGGGGAGTCTTCGGTCTCAACTTCAACCATCTCCTCCCACTCACTAGAGAGATCAATCTCAGCAGCTTCAGGCGAAGCCGCGTCGGCAGCAGGCGCATCAACCGCAACCGGCTCAAGACTTATTTCTACGGGAGGCTGGCTAGCTGGCGACTCGGCCGCTGGAGTAATGTCAATCGGCGCACTCGTTACCGGCTCCGGCTCTGCGGCGATATCAGCCGCATCAAACGAAAATTCCTGCACTGAAGGCGCAGCTTCCGGTTCAATCTCTACCGGCGCTTCTGCCTCAGGCGGTGGAGCAGGTTTGGTTTCAACCGGCAACGGCGGCCATGTGGCTTTGGCGGCTGCTGGAGTTGGCGGCGGAGCCACCCGCATAGTAGCGGTCGCTGTTGCGGGCGCTCGCAACGCAAACTTCTTTGCCGCCTCAAGATATTTAGCCGCCTCGGTAGGGTGGCCTAGCTCGTCATAGATCTTGCTCAGGTTCTGGTACATGCGCGCGGCATCGGCGAAGCGTTCAGCGCGGACATACAAGCTGGCCAGACGCTGGTTCAGGTTCACGTCCTTTGGGGCCAGCGGCAAAGCGGCTTCCAATGGCGGAATCGCCTTGGCAGGCACGTTATAAGAAACGTACAGCTCGGCGTCTGTCAGCGCGGATTCAATCGCCCTTTCCGTCGGCGGATCGTAACTCTGCTGCACCGGCGTGGCTGTCTCGTCCAGTTCCTCCACCATAAAGGCCTGCGCGGCCTCTTCCGGTGTCAGGATGCGCGTGGCTGAATCTTCTCCCAGCTTGGCCAGCATCTGTTTGTGATTCTGGCTGTGAATCGCAT
>DASXJO010000800.1:0-5425 GCA_036497385.1 Candidatus Angelobacter sp.
GCCCCAATCCGTGTTTCCGGTCATGGGATCGACGGGAATACGGCGCAAAAAGCGGAGCTTCTTACCACCGGCAACCTCCACGCCGTTGACCAGCGTATCCATATCCGGCGGATATCCCTCAGAACCTAGCTTCTGCTGAAAAAGATTTTTGTCCGCGGCGTCCTTGTAGCGATCAATCGCGGAGCGCATTTCCCACAGGTCGCGCCGCAGCTCCACTTCCCGCTGGCGACGCACACTTACTTTCAATACCGGAACTGCCGCGCCCATCATAATCAGCAGGATTGTGATCACCACAATCATTTCCAGCAGGGTCACACCACTTTGCCGCCCCGCCGGCCAACGCCTGCTCACCAACCCCAGGTTCAAACGATCTGTTTGTCTCTGCCTCATCACGGACCTGCTACTAGTTTACCGTGACTGTGCTTTGCGATCCCAGTACACTCATCGGCTGGTTCTTACTATTGCGAGCGCCTGGCACTGCAATGGAAACCGCGCCGGTGCCTTTGGCTTTCGCCGTAAACGTCAGGTTGAACACCGTGCCATCACCGGTCATGCCTTGCGATCCCGGTGTGCGTTGCGCGGTAATCTGTAGTCTGCCGGTTGCTGGGTCGTCACGATATACCAGCGCCACGTTCTGTCCATCTTTAGCCAGGAAATCACCATTGGTGACTTTCATGAACTGCAAGATCTTAGGATCGTAACTGAGCTGAAGGGGGACCGACGCAATGTCCTCGCCCTGTGACAACACCACGGTCATAAAGAAGGTGCTTCCCACTTGCTGTTGCAGTGCGCCCGGTTCAAGGCGCAATCCAACCTGGCCTTGTTTTAGCGTTTGCTGCTGCGCAGGTGTTCCCTGCGGTGCTGCATTTTGCTGCTGCGGCGGGGCTTGCTGTCCGGGAACTGCAGCCGCGGGCTGCCGTGCTGGTGTAGTCTGCGCTCCGCCAGCGGGTTGTTGTTGCGAGGCCTGCGTAGCTGCTGCCGGGGTCGCGTTGCTGGCAGGCATCTGCCTGCCCGCCATCCGCAGATCAATTCCGCTGCCTGTGCCCACGTCAAACGCGCGACGGTTCAAGTCATTGAGTTCCTGGCTGCGCACAATGTGCGGTACCAGCACAAAGACCAACTCATTTGTTGTATGTTGCACTTGTGTCGATGAGAACAGGTATTTCAGAATCGGAATTTGTCCCAGGAACGGAGTGCCGCCGGTGGTGCTGCTATCCGAGACTTCCAGGATTCCGCCCAGCAGGTTGGTTTCTCCATCCATCAAACGGATGGTGTGCTCAACTTTGCGTGTGCTGATGATTGGCTGCGTAATGCCGCCAATGGTCTGCGATCCGTTCAGGTTTGAGATTTCCAGTGACGTTTTCAGCGTGATCTGTCCGTCAGGATGCACGCGCGGCGTAATCTCCATCTTTACGCCGACGTCTGTATAGGTGAACTGGGTATTTACGCCCACTGAACCCACGCCGGTGCCGATGCCCAGCGGCGTACCGAACGACCCTGTCGCAATGGGAATCTTGTCCGCGATGGTAAGCGTCGCCTTTTCATTGTCCGTGGCGCGGAGCTTCGGGTTCTGCATGATCTTGGTGTCCGCATCGGAAAACAGGGCCACTGCTTTCAGAGGATCAATCGTCACCGCGTAGTTCGTCGAATTCAAGTGCTGCAGATCGTTAAAGTTCAAGCCACCGCCACCGCTCGTCGTGGTGGTGCCTCCAGTGCCGGTGCTGGTGGTATTGGTCCCTTGCAGCGCCACCGTCAAGTTTTGCGGGGGAGTAATGCCCAGGTTGCGCAGCTTGTCGCGCCGGACCTGAGCCACCCACACATCCACAATAACTTCAGGCTTGGATTTATCAATATCGTCAATCATCTTGGCGGCAAGCGCCAGTTGGTCCGGAGTGCCTTTGATCACAATGGCGCTCTGCGAGGGAATCTGCTGAATGCGCTGCACTTCCAGCACGGTGCGGATTGCGTTCACAATGTCCTGAAGATCGGTCGGGCCGGAAACGTTGCCGAGATAAAAAGTCTTTACTACGTTTTGCTCCAGTTCGCGGCGCTTTGCCTGCGTATCCTGGGCAACAAAAATTGTGTTCGGCGTAACCGGGCGCCAGAAAGTGCGCGATTCCAGCGCAAGAATATCCAAGCCTTCCTGCAAACTCACGCCTTTCAGCTTGATGCTGAGGCGGCGGGAAGTGTAATCGGGATCAAAAAGCACGTTGATGCCGGCCAGCTTGCCGATAGTCTCATAGGCAACTTTGGAATCTTCCGTCATTTCCAGCGCAGTGATGGGCGAATCAGGAAATTGTGCCAGGGCCACCGGAGAACTGGCGTTCTCCAGACGCTTGCGCAGAGGATCTTCTTCCTCCTGTCGGCCCGGAGGTGCTGAAGTGGCTTGTCCTCCGCCCTTTTGCATCATCAATTGGGTGCGCCGGATTTCCTGTGCCGCCAGATCATTGCTGGGATCCACCTCTAGCGCCTGCTGGAAAACGGTCAACGCTTCCTGCAGATTGCCCTGGTCCCGTAGCTTTTGCCCCCGCTTAATTTTGCTGGCGCCAGAGAGCATCCGGGTCCGCTCAAAAGGTACGCGGTACTTCAGGTTCTCTGGCTTTTGCTGATAGGCGGCTTTATAAAATTCAAACGCGGCTTCGTAATCCTGCCGCGCCTCTGCCTTGACCCCTTTTTGAAAGAGATCCTTGGCCGATTCCGCGGCGGACAAAAATGCCGCAAAAAGAAACAAAATTGTGAGGGTTGCTGTAACCTTCCTCATACGCTCCTGCTCATTGATGCTTTTCCTAAGTCCTTCATTTTTCAGGGAAAATAGTGCGGGCACTTCCCGTGATGTTACCCGGATTTTGACTTTTCGGATGCCAGATTATACACCGGTTCTGTTGCCTTACCTAGAACGACTTTAGAACCGGATTTTGCACTGTGGTAACATAAAAAGTTTGCCGTAAGCCACTAGACCATGCCATGGCCCGCCAGACCACACACCAAACCGAGCCTAACAAGCCCAAAAACGTCAAGCGGGATCCTATCGCTTCCGGCGAGCGCGATGCCACGTTTAACCGGGCTGCCAGCCACAATTATTTCCTTGAAGACAAAATGGAGGCCGGAGTCGTGCTGACGGGGTCTGAAGTCAAGTCCGTACGCGCTGGCCGTGCCAACCTTAAAGATGGATACGCCCTGCTCAAAGATGGCGAATTGTGGCTGCTCAACGCCCATATCGGAGCTTACGAGAACGCCGGCTATGCCGGACATACGCCGCTCCGCACCCGCAAGCTTCTTGTCCGGGCCGACGAGCTTCGCAAACTCCAGGCCAAAACCCAGCAAAAGGGCTACACGCTGGTGCCAACGCGCATGTACTTTAAAAACGGTAAGATCAAATGTGAGATCGCCTTGGCCAAGGGTAAACAGAGCTGGGACAAGCGTGAAACGGAACGCCGCCGCACTGCCGACAAGGAAGCCCGCGAAGCCATTGCCCGGTCGCGAAAACAGTAGCTTTACTTATATATAGATAGGAGTTGAACCCGCACTTATGGATATCCGCCTGATCGCAGCTAATCCCGCTGAAGTGGAAACCGAATGCCTGGTTGTTTTTGCCCTTGACCATGGGACAAAAGATGCTATTAAAGACCCGGTAAAAAGCAATCAAAACGGCAAAGAGGCTCCCAAGCCTGAACCTCGGCTGGCAATAAACAATAGCGTTCTAGAGAAAGCCCTGGCCGAACTCGTGGCCAGCGGAGAAGTTACCGGCAAGCCTTTTGAAACCGTCCTGCTGCACCGCCCCCAGGGATTGAAGGCCAAAAGACTGCTGGTTGTTGGCGCAGGCAAGGCCAAGTCTTTCACCCATGCTGAAGTCCGCAAAGCTGCCGGAAGTGCAATCCGCGCCCTCAAGCCAAAAGGCATTAAGAGCTGCGCCTTATTGGTACCCGATCTCAGCAGTGGCCCTGAAGACGCGGTGCGGACCATCGCCGAAGGCGCTCTTGTCGCCGACTTTGACCCCGACACCTACCGCAGCGATCGCAAAGACCTGAGCGTAAAGGAAATCACCATTGTTGCGCCTTCGGGAGCGGATCAAGGCAAACTGCAAACTGCCATGACGCAGGGCCGCGTGATTGGCGAATCGCAGAATTTTACCCGCGAACTGGTGAATGAACCCAGCAACCGCCTCACGCCCACCATGCTGGGCGATCGCGCAAAAAAGATGTGTGACACCGTGGGCTTGAAATGCGAACTCATGGGTCCCGAGAAAATCAGAGAAATGAAGATGGGCGCTTTCTGGAGCGTGTCGCAGGGGTCGGACGAAGAGCCGCGATTGATCGTGATGCGCTATGAACCGCAAGGCGCGCCGGAAAAGCCGGTGCTCGGCCTCGTCGGCAAAGGCATAACCTTTGATACTGGCGGCATCTCCATCAAGCCGGCTGACGGCATGGAGAAGATGAAATATGATATGGCCGGCGGCGCAGCCATGATCGGCGCAATGCGCGCTATTGCGCTGCTCAAGCCCAATGTCAAAGTTATTGGCATTGTCTGCGCCTCAGAAAACATGCCCAGCGGCAAGGCCCAGAAGCCTGGCGACGTCCAGATCGCGATGTCGGGCAAATCCATTGAGATCATTAATACTGATGCTGAAGGCCGCCTCGTGCTGGCTGACGGCCTGTTCTACGCCCGCACCCTCGGCTGCACTCACCTTATTGACGCCGCAACTCTTACCGGCGCGTGCGTGGTCGCGCTCGGCTACGCGAATGCCGGAGTCTTCGCCAACGATGAAGATGCGTATAAGCACTTCACTACGGCGCTGCAGCGCTCAGGAGAAAAGTTCTGGCGCTTGCCGCTGGACCAGGAGTACCTCGACCAGATCCGATCCAACATCGCTGACATTATGAACACCGGCGGGCGCTGGGGCGGGGCCAGCACAGCAGCCGCCTTCCTGAAAGAATTTGTCGACGACACGCCCTGGCTGCATCTCGATATCGCCGGCACCGCATGGATGGAAGAAAACAAGAGCTGGATCGCCAAAGGCCCGTCGGGAATCGGCGTGCGCAGTTTGATTGAGTTTGTCAGGAGCTTTGAAGGAAAGTAGTTGCTGCTCTAGTCCGATTTCAGGATTAACGCAGTCTTTCTTCATCCCGTCCCGAACTCCGTCAAACGAAATGCGCGTTGCCCGCGCGTGACAAGGGAGAGGTCAGGAACCTTGTGTCTGTCGAAGAGCTGCGTTATTTTGAACTGCTCCGAGCGCCCGCAGGTACCAAGTCGTTGAGGCTGCCCGCCTTTGCGGTGGTTCGCTATCGTCGAGAGTTCCGAGCCCGGTGGAGCAACACTCGCAACCGTCACCCGCCGATGATCAGAGCACCACACCCCGCGCCATCCCCCTCCTTCTTCCGCACATCAAAAGTGTGTATTACCGCCGAAGGAGGGGTTTTCATCGATG